>CALDEW010000228.1 GCA_937942355.1 uncultured Pirellulaceae bacterium
GTCTCGTGCTGGCAGAATCACTGGCTGCACAACTGGGACTGCCCTGCACTCGACGGCTGATGCGTTGTACACGGCCCACCGAAAAACAGAGCACGCTCTCGACGAGCGCCAGAAAACAAAACGTTCGTGGAGCGTTTTCAGTCACCGATATCGCTAATGTGACGGGATTGCACATTGGATTAGTCGACGACACGATCACAACAGGTGCGACGGCCAACGAAGTCGCCAAATCCCTGCTCGCAGCCGGTGCAGATCGCGTCACGCTGCTCGCTTTGGCTCGTGCCGCTTCTAATCATTAGTACATTTACCGTGAACTAACCCGTTGTGCTCGCTGGACGGGAGACGAGGCTCCGTCCGAACCGCCAGCGTGCGAAGACGCATGGACGTTTTTCCACGACAAACGCTTGTAGCTGTCCGCGTTGATTCCAAGCGACACACGAACGAAATTGAATGTCGGCGGCTCGGACGGAGCCTCTCCCTGGGCTGATGAATGTCCTCGAACTTGGGGCAAATAGCGAGGATTGGTATTTGAAAAGTGTTGCGTTTCCGCGAAATAGTTTCTTCGCTAAAAAATCCTATCCGAGGAAACGCAACGATGACAGTATCTTCTTTTTCGGTCCCACGTTTCAAGACACGTTCACGACAAATTGTGCGTAGTCTTTTTCGATCTCGAGCGCTTCATAGTGATAAGAATCAACGACTTAAGCGCCAATTGAAGGAGATGGACAAGCATCGGCAACGACTGGTCAATGAAAAGCGCGCTCTTGAGCGTCGAGTTGCCCAGCAAGCCAAAGAACTTTCACGACTCAAACGTGAGAGTCAACAACGGTGTCGCTTGCCAGCAGATCCAGGCGTTGCCAATCACAACTTTGGCCCCAAGATGATTTCGATGTGCGTTGAGTTGGCCAAAACGGTTGGATTTCGTCCCGTCGAAGCGGTACTTCAGATCGTTCAGCAATGGCTGGGCGTTGAATTCAGCATCCCGCATTGGACGACCGTTCGCACTTGGTTATGCCGTTGCGGGATAGGATTGCTCAAGGAGCAATCCGTCCCAGCCGACGACTGGATCTGGATGATCGATCACAGCGTTCAGCTTGCCAAACAAAACGTTTTGCTCATCTTGGGAATTCGGCATTCCGACTTGCCCGCAGATCGTCCGCTGACTCGCCGGGACATGTCGGTGCTGGCCATCGTACCCGGCGACTCGCGTGACAAGGAGTCCGTTGCGTTGGCATTGAATGAACTCGCAGGCAAGATTGGCGTTCCGATGAGCATCGTTACTGACGGGGCCAGCGAACTCCACCACGGCATTAAGGACTTTGAAAAAGGTGGAAAAACGGTCTTGGTGATGGACGACATCAAGCACAAAGCAGCCAATATTCTCAAACACACGCTTGGTAAAGACCCTGTCTTTCAAGAGTTTGAATCGAAGCTCGGGACTACCACCGCACAGATTCAGCAAACCGAGCTGGCCCATTTTTTACCGCCCAAGAAGAAAGCCAAGTGCCGCTTTATGACACTCTCACCCCTGCTCAAATGGCAACGGATGACACAACATCACCTCGAAAACCCTGGCACAGCTGAACGCCAAGGCGTAACGCCGGAACGATTGAAAGAGAAGCTCGGTTGGATTGAGGCGTTCAAGGAACCCGCCCAGCAATGGCGACAATGCCAAGCGATCGTTTCTTGCGTACTTCGGTTTAGTAACCGAAATGGCGTGTATCGCGGCGCGACAAATCGTTTGAAAAAACAATTGGCCCACTTGGATCTGCAAGGCGAAATCGTCCAGAAGGTGTATGTGCAGTTGGTGGACGTGTATCAAAGATGCGAAAAACGCTTGCTTGCTTCACCATATTCCGAGCTTCGCTTGCTCGTCAGCACCGAGGTCTTGGAGTCTACATTGGGTGGATTCAAAAAGCTGCAGCGGCAGCACACTCGAGGTGGATTCACCTCGCTGCTGGCTGCACTGCCGACATTGATGTCAAAGCAAAACCACAACGAAGTCAAAAGGCTCTTAACCAAAGTGAACAACAAGCAATGGAAAGAGTGGGTGTCAAAATCAAATCTCAATAACTCCACCCATGCCAAAAAATTGGAAGCCTATAGGGAAAGCAAAACCACATACCGGCAAAAAAACGGTTTTACTTAACTGAATTATAGGTTCATCAGCCCAGCCTCTCCCTCCCCGCCCTACTCAAATGATTAGCGTTCCCCTCAGAATGACAGACCGCTCTCGTAGATTCAGCAAATCCTCCGCCATCCCGCCGAGCCGAATCCGCAGCTGGCTGCACTGTCTACTACGTCTGGGGACATGCCGAGTCGCAACATCGAAGGGGCATTGACACCTTGAGTTCCGCCATCAAATGAGAATTGTTGGCGCTGGATGTGTCGAAACCCGAAAGCCGCCTTGCCGGTAGGAATCGAACGAGTGAAAATGAGGGCGATGAACGACTCGCACAAGAAACCAGACGGTAAGACAATCGAATCCAAAAAGAACAGGGTGTTGGTCAAGAAAACCAGTCCCTTCCAGCGCGCGGTCCTGCGTGGGCTGGGCGTTGTCTTGCCTCCTCTGCTCACGATGATCCTGCTGCTTTGGATCTGGAACTCCGTGCAAACCTACGTTTTGACTCCAGTGAAAAACCTGGCTCGCAGCGTCGCGGTAGCTCAATCTCGGGATGTTCTTCCGGCGTTGCCCCAAGGAATCGACGAATCAAGCTTTCGTCGCGACGTCGATGGACGGGTGGTGGAGGCCAAGTATCGCAACAAAGATTATCATCGCCTGCCGAGCGAAGAGTGGATTCCCAGCGACGTCTACCACACGGTACGCGGGCAAAATCCTGCCGACCTGCCGATGACCGGCGAAGCCTACTATCGGCATTACGTGAACGACT
>CALDEW010000229.1 GCA_937942355.1 uncultured Pirellulaceae bacterium
TGCCGCCGGTGATGACTCGCGCTTGACCAGAAGGATTGTGAAGCGAGTACTTGGGGACGTTTTTGAAATTAGACATGAGCAACATTCCTTTCGAAGTGGTAGGACTACCACTTGTGGAATTTGGCTGCTCTGTCGATCGAGATCGCTCAGGATTACGATTTCTCGTATTCAGCGGGATTAGAAAAAGCACACCCGGGAGGATTCGAACCTCCAACCCTCGGTTCCGAAGACCGATGCTCTATCCAATTGAGCCACGGGTGCTTGCGTGCGTGTTGCGTGCTGATGTTAGAGCAGCTTGACTTTTGATCGGCTACTCCGTAACGAAAATATATCGACTGGCGAGATTATTTCAATGAGCAATGAGAAAAATGGCAGCGCAATTGGACATTGGGAAGTGGTTTTGGGGGTGGCAGATTAACAGTTATTCCCTGCGCATTTAGATGTCCAGCCTGATTTTTGGGCAAATATTGGAAAATCAAGGTTGTTTGATTTACCTAGTCCCGCCGAGTGTTAATAATGGGTGTGAGACGCGGTTATAATGTTCTTGTGAATATCTATCTTCAGAGCCTTTGGAGATTCCTCCACTCGGGCTCCTAAGTTTCCTCATTAATCTTCTCATTTTCGTTGACTCGACGAAGGCTTTCTTCATGAGTTCTATTACCTTAAGAATCATCGATGGCGCGAATCGAGGGCAGGTCTTTGGCGAAATCGAAGCACCGGTTACCATCGGCCGCGAGGAAGGTAACACGATCCAGCTCAACGATGAAAGAGTCAGTCGTTACCACTTAAAAATCCAGAAAGATCACGACGATCTTGTCTTAACGGATTTGCAATCGACCAATGGTTCGCGCGTCAACAACGAAGAAGTGCAACTTCGAATTTTGCGCAAAGGCGATCTCATTTCCATTGGCCGGAGCGTCATCTTATTTGGCGACCGAGAGGATGTGCCGCCGGAAAAATATGAAGTATCAGAAACCCCCGGTGGCCCAAGCGTCAAAAAAATTGTTGGAACCAACGACGGGCTTTCCGATGGCCTGGCGGGTCTTGATCCTCCCAAACTTCCCGAACGTCTTTCACCCGGACAAGCCGCGCAGTTGTCGGAGGTCATTGAGTATCTGCATCTGCATCTGAGGCATGTCATCAACGAAGCCGAGATAACTCAGCGTGGCCAATCGGTACAGCTGCCCGATAATAATTGGCAGCAAATTCTCGAACTCCAATCAAGGCTGGCCGAGTATATCGACCTTGTTGGGAAACCGGCGCTTTAAGGCTGTTGTGCGCCGTAGTGAATGATGGGCGAGAGCGTTCGCGGGTGCTCGTGGTAGCCAGATGCGGGGTTGCCCCTTCCGATAAAGTCGCTTCGTGATTAAATTAATGGGCTTTTCACGAGTCCCCTTTCACTTCACGAGCCTGATATGTTCGAAGCCGTACCTGTAAATCCCCCCGACGCGATCTTCGGGCTGAACGAACAATTCAAAAAAGACGCCAGCGACAGTAAAGTCAATCTGACCGTGGGCGTTTACAAAGATGCTGACGGTCAGACGCCAATCATGGCCGCCGTGAAGCAGGCGGAACAAATTTTGCTCGAGAACAGCACGACCAAAAGTTATCTTCCCATCGACGGTGGCGCTGCCTATCGAAGTTCGGTAGCGGATTTAATATTGGGAGCAACATTGGCAAAGCAGTTGTTCCCCGCCACGGCGCAGACGCCCGGTGGGACCGTGGCGTTGCGTGTCGCGGGTGAATTGGTAAGACGCGTTTTGGACGTAAACACGATTTGGATGAGCAATCCGACGTGGGCCAATCATGGAAAAATCTTCACCCAAGCTGGACTGGTAATCAAGCACTACGATTACTTGGATGATAGTGGAACGCGATTGGATTTCGACAAGGTAACCGCCTCCGTTGATCAGGCAAAATCGGGCGACGCAATTTTGTTACACACCGTTTGCCATAATCCGACAGGTGTTGATTTAAGCAAAACGCAGTGGCAGACGCTGAGCGATCAAATCAAAGCCAAGTCTCTGGTGCCGATTTTCGATTTCGCGTACCAAGGGTTCGGCGAAAGCCTAGAGGCTGATGCGTTTCCAATTCGCAACTTTGTTCAGTCCGGCGGAGAAGCGATCATCTGCAATTCGTTTTCCAAAAATTTTGGGCTCTATGGTGAGCGCGTCGGCGGAATCACCGCCGTGGCCCAGTCGGCTGAAGTTTGTGCGGCGATGCAGAGTCAAATCAAATCGACAATTCGGACCATGTATTCCAACCCTCCCATTCACGGTGGTGCGATCGTGGAAACGGTGCTGGCAGACGCGGAACTTCGTAAGACGTGGGAAGCGGAACTGACCGAGATTCGTGAGCGTATCGTCGCGCTGCGAGCCAGTTTTGTGTCCAAGATGGAGGCACTGGTGCCGGGCAAAGATTTCAGCTACGTCAACCAACAGCGCGGTATGTTCAGTTATTCAGGTTTGAGCAAATCGCAAGCCGATCAACTGCGTGAAGAGCATTCGATTTATATTCTAGGCAGCGGCCGGATGAATATTGCGGGCATGAACGACGGAAACATGGACCAGATTTGCGGCGCCATCGCCAAAGTTCTGTAGAGGGTCGGGCGGCTAACGCCTAATGTGTACTCGCTTTAGACTCCCATTACGAACGGGAATCATTACGAACGGGAATCGATTTCAAACCGCTTCAGCCCGGCGGGCTGGATTTTGTTTGTGGCAGGTCCGGTGGCTGACGCCACCGGCAGTTCTTGTATCGTCTTCCGGACTAAAGCAAATGCAATTTAGCCAACGCCTTGTCATTCCCTACCGCACCGGGAAAGCCGTGATGACACGTTTGCCATCGAGGATCATCCTGACTTTATTCAGCGCCCGGTTGTTGCTTCGTTTTCCTTTTTGGCCGCCTTCGAAACCGACCTTGCGCTGCATATCGACGTCGTACTTATCATTGCCTTGTGAAGATTCGTATCGTGCCCGAGGCGATTTTGATTTCACCAATGCGTAGGCATCGTCGATGATCTTGAGGACGGCGTCTTGATCGCCGTCGCCAACAAAGACGCCGTGCGCGGGGCGATTGGGTTGATCACTGGCATGTCGCATGACGTGTTCGATCCGATGTTCGCCGCGCGGTCCCATCGTATACAACAGACCGGCGGGGGATTCGTAACGATCGCGTCCGACTTCTTTCAGTTGGAATTTCCCACTACCTTTGAGGTCGACGGTGTACCCGCCAGAAGGCTTGGATTGGCCGGAGTTGGTCGTGGCCGAGGGCAGGTTTGCCTCGTATCGGTCATCCTGATTGGAGTTGGACTGTGCGTGACCGCGACCTCCTCGACGATTGATCGCAGGCAGTTCGACCTTTAACCAGCCTTCGAGCGTCGGGCGACTGTACTCGTATCCGAACACCAGCGCCGCCAACACCATCATGATGACACGGCGAGAAGGGAGTTTTCTTCCCCGTCTTTTTTCCGGTTGGGCAGATAGATTCATGCGGTTGTGGTCAGGGCTGGAGGTTATTGGGTTGAGTCGATTTCGATTTGATCAATTTTGGCGGCCAGAATGAAGTCATTCTCGCTGAGCCCGCCGATCGCGTGCGTCCAAATTTCAATTCGGACGTTGCGGTAGCCTTCCAGATGCAGATCGGGATGATGGGCCTCCGATTCAGCGACTTCGCCAACCGCGTTAAAGAAATTAAGGGCTCCTTCAAAGTTCTTCATCGTCCAGTTTTTGAAGATCCGCTGGTTGTCCTCGGTCAGTTTCCACTGGTCAAGGTTTTTCAGCTGTTGTTGAGAGACTTCGATAGGGCAGGCTGCGACGCCGCCTTCGCACGGTTCACACTTTTTGGCAGTGAGTTGTTCAGAGGTTTGGATTTGCATTGGAATACAATGTGGAAAGTTGAACTGAGAATTTCTAATTTCTAATTTTATCATCTCTCGTGCAGCGTTACGTCTTAGTTGTAGGGTAGTGGATGAGGCCACGAATCCTGCGGCTGCATTAAAAGATGCATTAAACGATGCATTAAAGGGGTGGTATTAAGGGGTGGTATTAAGGGGTGGTGTTAAAGGGTGGTGTTAAAGGGTGAATCAAAAGGTAGATCAGGGGCAGGACTCGTTGCCTCATCCACTACCTCCAACCTCA
>CALDEW010000230.1 GCA_937942355.1 uncultured Pirellulaceae bacterium
ATTTTGAAATTAGAAATTAGAAATTAGAAATTAGAAATTAGAAATTAGAAATTAGAAATTAGAAATTCCCGTCAGCGGAACCGGACGCAAAACGGTACGTTGTTTACCCCACAGCCTAATCACCGCTCTGCTTTAACCGTCGTTCGGCCATCTCACAAAATTCCGCGTTGCAATCGATGCCGATGAAACCGCGACCTGAACTCTTTGCGGTCAGCGCCGTTGTACCCGCGCCCGAAAACGGATCGAGCACCACGCCACCTTCAGGACAAGACGCGTCGATGCATGTCTGCACCAACTGCTGAGGGAAAACCGCGAAATGAGCTTCGCGAAACTTTGAAAGGCTGATCGACCAGACCGTGCGCTTATTACGTCCCTTGGGATGGAAAGCTTGATCCCAGCGGCCGTCGTGCAGGTTGTTGTCGCCTCCATTTTTTCCCGCCTCGGGGGTGCCGCCACGTTTACCAAAATGACTCCGACCGCCTTTCATTTTCGATTTTTCTGAAAACGTAACGTGCGGTTCGCGCACCTTATCGGCGTCGTAGAAGTAGTCCTTTGAATTACTGAAAAAGAAAATGTACTCATGGTCGGTCGTGGGGCGCGTCTTGACCGCCGAAGGCATCGCGTTGGGTTTGTGCCAGATACAGTCACTGCGGAGGATCCACCCGGCATCTTTAAGCGCTAAACACACCCGCCACGGAACACCTTGAAGCTCCCCTTTGAGATACTTGTCGCCGATCACCATCCACATGCTGCCGCTGGGTTTGACGACGCGCTTGAGTTCGGTAAACAGCTCGACCATGCGATCGACGTACTGGCCAACCGAAGGTTCACGTCCAATCTGCAAGTCGCTGCCGTAGTCGCGCTGTTTGAAGTAAGGAGGACTGGTGACAATGGTGTCTACGATCGCCGACGGCATTTGGCGAGCGACTTCGACCGCATCGCCGCAGTGAAATTGATTCAGCCAATCCGTTTTCGTTTTGGTTTCAATTTTCTTTGAGGCTGCGGTCGTTTTTGGCATAGGTGTATTGCGGGGATACTTGAGGTTAATGCTGGGGCAGGACTCGTGGCCTCGTCCACTACGACTACATCTTATCCAGCACACCGATGTTCAACAACGACAATCCTGTTTTGATCGTCCGCGCCGTCAGATCGCAAAGTTGAACGCGGCTCGATTTCAGCGTTTCCGATTCGGTGTCCTTCAAAGAACACTGGTCGTAGAACTTGAAAAAGGTTTGACCAAGATCAAACAGATAGTTACACAGCAGGTTCGGTTTGTAGTCGATCAGGACATCCGAAAGTGCTTCTTCGAAACGCAGTAGCTGAACGGCGAGCGCTCGTTCAACATCGGTGGCGAATTCAAAATCGACCGGTTGAGACCGCAGCGGCACCGGATCAACCTCGACCTTCCGCAAGATACCCTGCACACGAGCATACCCGTATTGCAGATAGGCCGCCGTGTTTCCTTTGAGGGCCAACATTTTTTCGTAGTCAAACGTGTAATCCGACGACCGATTTTGCGATAGGTCGGCGTATTTCAGCGAACCAATACCAACGACACGCGCGTTTTCAGCCAGCTGATCGGCAGAAATGCCTTCGTTGAGTTCTTTCGCAATTTCGCCGGCGCGTTTTTCTGCTTCGTTGAGCAGCCCCGCCAGTCCAACGGTGTCGCCAGAACGTGTTTGGAACGGTTTTCCATCCTTGCCCATCACCGTGCCGAAGCTAACGTGTTTTAGTTCTGCTTCGTCATAGCCCCACATTTTGGCCACCGCGAACAGTTTCTCAAAGTGTTCGTGCTGGCGATGGTCGACAACGTAAAGACACGCATCGGCGTCAAAGTTTTCCATGCGGTACTTGATCGTCGCAAGGTCTGTCGTCGAATAAAGAAAGGCACCATCCTTTTTTCGGACGATCATCGGCGTTTCAAAATCGTCAAGGAACACGCACATCGCACCGTCGCTTTGCCGCGCGTACCCTTTGGCTTCGAGTTCATCGACAATGGTCCCGAGCATGTCGTTGTAGAAGCTTTCACCCAACTCCATATCGAATGCAACACTCAACCGATCATAGATCGTCTGCATGTCTTGCTTGCAGACGGGCAGGAATTCCGTCCAAAGATCCCGGTTCTCGGTATCACCGGCGTGAAGTTTGGACGTCTCCAGCAACACGGCGGTGCCAATGTCCGGATGCTCGGCGGCCACCGGCGCGAGCTCTCCGCCTTCGACCGAGGAGATGGACGTTGTCGCTTTTTCCAATTTTTCTTTGGCGTCGGTAACCCGTTTGCCGACTTGGCTGACCTCTTTTTTAATCTTTTTAAGGGCCGCCTTTTCTTCGGTGCCCGATTGCTGTTTTTTAAGATCCGCCAGTTGCGTCTCAAGTTCCGCCAGCGCGGATTTTAGCTCGGGTAGTTTTGCCTTCGAACCGTGGTAGTCGATCAGCTTTCGAACCAAGCGATACAAACGCGACAGTTCGGCGATGGGGTCGGCGTCAAAGGTGGCTTGGTCACGAAAATGTTTGTAGCCATACAAGATCATGCCGAACTGGGTGCCCCAATCTCCCAAATGATTGTCAGATTTGGCTTGGTGTCCCACAAAGTTCAACACGCGCGTCAGGGCGTCTCCGATCACCGTTGAACGGATGTGTCCGACGTGCATGGGTTTGGCAACGTTGGGCGACGAATAGTCAACGATGTAGTTTCGAGGCGCAGCGACCGAAGCAACCGCCAATTTTTCATCGGCCAGCGCTGCTTTTAGATTTTGCTTAATCCAGTCATCGTCCAGTTTCAGGTTGATGAACCCGGGCCCAGCAATTTCGACATTTTGACAGATCGCTGACAGATCGGCTTGATCGACGATGGTCTGAGCGACGTCGCGCGGCGGTTTGCCTGCACGTTTTCCCAGTGGCATCGCAAAGTTGGCTTGAAAATCACCGTGTTTGGGATCGCCTGCGGGACGGATCATCCCCAGCATGACGTCTATTTGGCCGGCGTCGGATTCGACGTAGGTCGAGATGATCGGGCGAAATTTTTCTTTGAGTTCGTGTAGCGCGTTCATTAATTGCGTTCAATCGGGTCAAATGTGGGAATGCAAGTTTTAATCATGAACAGAGAATTTATCAAGATTATGGTTCGCGCTGCTAAGTTGCCGGGTCTGTTGATTTGTGGGTGGCTGCTGACTGTGTTGGCGGTTTCGACACCCGTTCGGGCGGTTCACCCTGTTTCGATCGTCGAAGCACATATCTACGTCAATCAAGGCCGCACGACGATCCGCTTGACCTGTTTTGCCGAGGACCTTGAGTTGCTACAAGGCATTGAGCCCGGCGAGGACGGGTTTTATGACAGCGCCGAGATCGGCGAGGCGACGGAGGATCACGCTGAGTATTTGGCGGAGAAAATTATTCTGCGCGATATCAACGGTGAAAAATTGCCGGCTTCGGTTACCAACATCACCGCCGTCGAGATCCCCGAGGGCGGTATCAAAGCCGGAACGTTGATGGAATACACGATGGCGTTCGAGCTGGAGATCAAGCACGCTCGGCGGCCCGAATTCCTCACCCTTGAGCAACAGATGGTGGCCGAAGGGGCGCTGTTACCTTCGGAGCTAAAGGCCTTGGTGAAACAGTCGGGTGCCAAAAATTCTTATCTGAAAATGTTGAAGCCGGGAATGCCTGAAACGTTTCGATTCGATTGGGAGAATCCGCCGCTGTCTCCCGAAGCATCGCAACAGGAATGGGATACCTGGTTTGACAAACAGGAAGAACAAGTCCTAGGCATCGTCAGTTACTCCAGCGTTTACTCGTTCATCTATATCACCGGCAGCGAAGTGCGACACGAGGTTTTGATCCCGCTAGCGACGTTAGCGACGATGATCGAGTTTGAACGCGCCGATCCTGCATTTTTATCTGTTCAAGAACAGGTTGATGCAGGCAAAAAGATTGAAGCATTCTTCAACGTTGGCAACCCTGTCACCGTCGATGGTGTGACGGTAAAGCCAATTTTTGACCGCGTCGACTTTTATGGTTTGGACCTTCGTGACTTTGCTCAGCAAGCTGACAAGCGGAAGGTCAGCATGGCCAGCGGCCGCGTGGGCGTGATCATGAAGTATCCTGCCAAGGCGCCGCCGGCGGCGGTAACGGTCGAGTGGACAAAGTTTAGTGATTTGATTCGTTCGGTTGATGCGGTCGTGTTTGCTTACAAAGAAGCGGAGAAGGCCAGCTTCTCAAGTTTCCTGGAGAACAACGTTTATCGCTGGGAAGCGGACGATGCGGATCCATTGCCTGCGATCACCAATGTTGATCTTGAGGATCCTCGTTATTTTGCGGCGCCCGCTACGTTTGGTTTGCCGATGGTGACGTTGGTGGCGCTATTGGCTGCGTTGCTGCTGTGTCCGTTTACCTTTCGATCAAGTAAGCTGTTGGCGGTGGCGGGTTTCTTGTTCGGCGCCGCGCTGCTGTTGACCGATACGGCGGTCGTCCAGTTGCCGGCTCCGTTTGAGCCCGCGGGGACCATACGCGTCAAAGCAGAAACAGCTGACCGCGTGTTTGATCAATTGCACACCAACCTTTTCCGTGCCTTTGATTATTCGCAAGAAGAAGATATCTACGACGCGCTGGCGGTCAGCGTCCATGGAAATTTGCTGCGGAAGCTATATCTTCAGATCAGCAACAGTCTGAGGATCGAACAGGAAGGCGGCGCGATCGCTCATATCGAACAGGTGGAGAGGCTTTCTGGAAAACGTGAGAAGTTGCCGTTTGTCGAAAACGGGTTTCGGTACCGCAGCAAATGGAACATCGTCGGGACGATTGAGCATTGGGGCCACATTCACCAACGTACCAACCAATACGATGCTCAGTTCGACGTGCAAATCGTCGACGGCGATTGGAAGTTGACCTCGATGGAGATTATCGATCAGCCGCAGGGGATCGTGAAGACACGACTGCGGAAGTTTTAGATGAGCCCGTAGACCGTAGGCCGGACCGAGCCGACCGAATTTCTGTTAGAGTGCAAAATGCGATTGGAGTTGGCCAAAATTCGGACTTTCCAATTCTGAAAATCGGGCGGCGCTGTTCCGGCATTTTTCTTTGGGAGCTAGGAAAAAGATTGATTCGCTTTCGGCATCGCTTGCCGTAGCTGCGCCTTCGGCTTGATACGGCCTACTCGATACGGCCTACTTGATGCTGCTCAGAGCTTTGATTTGGGCCTCGGTCAGAGGGAGTGGTTGGTTGGCGGGCGGAATGTTGGGATAGAGCGTTTTCGATATCACGTCCAATAGTTGGTCGATGCCTGTAGATTGAGTTGCCGAAACAAAAATGACGGGAACGTTTGCCTCTTTGAACTGGGAGCTTCGATCGGCTAGGTCCGATTTGTTGACGACGATGATGTCGGGTTGGATGTCGTCTTGATCCCAAGGCTGAGGGTCGGTGGCGTCGATCACGCTGATGATCAGGTCTGCCGTTTCCAATTTTTGACGCGCCTTGGCGACACCGATCTGCTCGATTTGATTGTCGGAATCTCTGAGCCCTGCGGTATCGCTGAGTTCCACCGGCCAGCCGTCGATAACCGTGTGATGCGTTAGCACGTCGCGCGTTGTGCCGGCGATGGGTGTGACGATGGCGCGTTCGAATCCGAGAATCGCGTTGGTCAGGCTACTTTTGCCGGCATTGGGCCGACCGCAGAAGACGATCGATTGGCGCTGGTGAAAACGGGTGCCAAACGCGCCCAACTCAAGAAACGAATCGAGCTGTGTGGGATCCTCTTTCAAACGATCAACCGCCGGCGGTAGAATATGCCATTGTTGCAGTAAAAGTTCGGCAGTACGCGCGGTGACAGCCTCGCAAAGCAGCCGCTCAACGTCGGCTCGGAAACGCGCCGCTGAAAGAGGCTCCAACGTTGCCGAATTGGGCTGCTGAGCACCATGACGAGAAAGATCAGCTTTGATGGCCGAAACAGCCGCTTCGGAACCGTGACTTTGAATTTCGAAGTTCAGTGCACCGTTATGGACGACTAACAGATCTTCGCCGGTCGAATTCCAGTGGCCGTAGGTCAATTGTTTTTGCAGATCGTTGAAACGCCGTTTGCCGACGGGAGTAAAGCAAGTGTCGATGATTTTCCGTGCTTCGTTTCCACTAACGGCGATGACAGCGATGGCGCCTCGGCCGGGAGGAGTAAGTTGTTGGAAATTCGTCATGACTGAAAAAGTTGACGGCAGCCATCGTGAATGAGGTTGGGGACGTGCTGCCAATAAACCGGCATAATATTTTTGATAAGGCCGGCATCGCCTCCGGTGACGAACACTTGTGCGTCATGTTGTTGGGCCAGTTTCTCTGCGACTGTGACGATCGCCCATGCTTGCGATTGGGCCACGCCGTTGAGGATGGCAGACTGCGTGTCGTCGCCGACGCGGATGTCGTGAGTGACCGCTTCGATTCTGGTATCGGCCAGATCAGGAAGAACAGCCGTATTTGTTGCCAATGACTTCAGGCTGGTGGAGACGCCGGGGAAGATCATCCCCCCACAAAATGTGCCTTGTCGGTTCACATAGTCGATCGTCACGGCGGTGCCCGCGTCGATGATGACGGAAGCTTGCTCTTGCGTCAGCTGAGTCGCGGCATAGGCGGCCAGTAGGCGATCAGTGCCGACGCCCGCGCGATTCTTTACGCTTGATTGGGTCGGAATGACATCGTTGGTGACGACAGTCGTTTTATCTTCAGGGCGATTTTGGGTTAACCACGCCACGAGTGTTTTTGTTTTTGCGGGGGCAACACTGACGATCGCCCAGTGATGAGGGGCCGTGGCTACGGTCAATGAATCCAAGTCGCTCAGGTCCACCCGAACCGACGGTGATTGGGGATCCATTGAGATCTTGGTCGCGCTGTTTCCGATGTCGACGGTGATAATGTTCATGATGCGGTGGGCGCGTCGGAATCCGCCTCGGCCGCTTTGGCGAGTTCGATTTCCTTGCGGTGGGCGGTCAACATTTTGTCGATCGCGTTGAGCAGCGGAGGTAGGCCGCTGCCAGTGGCGGCGGAGATCAGATGAACTTCTTGGCCGGTATCGGTGCGCAGTTGAGCGGCGACATCTTCGGCGCCGGGCAGTTCCGATTTGGACACGACGATCATCTCGGGGCGCTGTCCCAAGGCTGGGTTGAACTGAATCAATTCGCTGCGGATGGCGTGGTAGTTTGCCACCGGATCGCTCTGGTCCATTGGCATCGGTTCCACTAAGTGGACTAGGACACCGGCGCGTTCGATATGTTTGAGGAAATCATGTCCTAGGCCGACACCGTCTGCTGCACCTTCGATAAGACCGGGGATATCGGCCATAATGAAAGATCGGTCGAGGTCGAGTCGGACTTGGCCGAGGTTGGGGTACTTGGTGGTGAAGGGGTAGTTGGCGATCTCGGGCCGCGCGGCCGAAAGGCGACTTAGCAGCGTGCTCTTGCCCGCGTTTGGCATCCCAATAAGACCGACGTCGGCGATGACTTTGAGTTCGAAAATCAGCGTCCGTTTTTCTCCTTCGCCACCTTGTTGGGCTTGGCGAGGCGCTTGGTTGGTCGACGATTTGAATCGTGTGTTGCCTTTGCCACCTCGTCCACCGTGCGCCGCGACGACCATGTCACCTACTTCGGCAAGATCTTTAAGGACGAAGTCGTTGGCCGCATCGATCACGATCGTGCCGGCGGGGACTTTGATAATCGTATCGTCGGCGCAAGCGCCGTGGCATCCGTAGCCTTGCCCGTTGTTTCCATTGGCGCCGCGAATGTGATGTCGATGCGCGTAGTCGACCAGACTGTTGATGCCCTTTTCAGCGATGATGATGATGCTGCCACCGTTGCCGCCATCGCCGCCGTTAGGACCTCCGCGCGGCACGTATTTTTCGCGCCGGAAGCTCATGCAACCGTGGCCGCCGCGACCGGCGATCGCTTCAATTTTTACTCGGTCGACGAACATGGGCGAACACTGGGATTGAGCTGGGGGTGGTGAAAATGGAGCGCGGAATTAAGTATCTGAAATTTAGAATTTAGAATTTAGAATTTAGAATTTGAAATTTGAAATTTGAAATTTGAAATTCACAAACCCAAAATAAAAAAGCCGCCATGGAATGAAGACATGGCGGCTGGCTGTTTTGTTTTTGGCGACGCTTGGTCAGTTTCAACGCGACGCGGATCCTTGATCCAGAACCGGCGCGTCCGAAAACTAAGCTGCGGGGACGACGTTGATGCGACGACCATCGCGATCGAACATAACTTTCCCGTCGACCAACGCGAACAGCGTGTAGTCTTTACCTTGGCCGACGCCTTTGCCGGGATGCCAGCGGTTGCCGACTTGGCGGATCAAAATGTTACCTGCGATAACGGCTTCGCCGCCGAATTTCTTAACGCCACGACGTTGAGCGTTTGAGTCGCGACCGTTGCGGCTGGAGCCTTGACCTTTCTTATGGGCCATGTTTCACCTCTGTATGTTTAGCTGTGCTTGGTTTAGCGCAAAATTGCTGTTGTATCGAAGATCAAGAGTCTAGCGATAGATCCAGAAGGAATCAAGGCTTTTTATGAAGCGAATCCCTTCTTCTGTGGGCTCCCAGAATTGGTATTCCAGGTTGATCAAGTAGATTTTCCCGTCTTTTTGGAAGGTCCACTTTCGGCCCTCAATTAAGGTCTCGATGGCCGTGTTTTCGTCCACAGCAACGCCCGATTGGCTGATCTTTTCGGCTCCGACCGATGGCAAGCGGCCTTTATCGAGGATCGGAACCAGGGGCGACGTAAAGTCCTTCAGGTTAAACTTGGCGTCAAATTCGCTGATTAAGACGTTGCGGTTGATCTCACGATTCTGCTCGTAAACGCGGAGCATTGGGCCTGGTAAATTGTATCGGCGAGTGATCAGCACCTGTTGCTGAGGATCGTCTACCAGTGGAATTCCGAAATCGACCCTGTCTTCGGTTTGCTTGACCGCATCACCGGGGCGCCAGAAATTTAGTTGCAGTGTTTTGTGGACGGTGTCGATGGAATCGCCGTTGCGATTGATGCGGAACGCGTTTGTGAATCCGGAGACGAAAACGCTGACGAAGTCGATCTTGGGATTAACGTTGCTCCAAATTGCTACGCCCCATGCACCGGTATTGTCTTTGGCCGGAATAGGGCGGAGCGTTGCGGTGGAGAGTTGAACGGCATCCATCAGAGGCACGTTAGGGTCTTCGATACTTTGAATTTCAGCAGCAGCGGCGGGGTCGATCTCGTCGCGGTATTGAACGGGCGAGTATTTTTTCGCGATGTCATCAAAGACCCAACCCTCCAGTGACAGGCGCGGGAGGAAATTTCTCTCCGTAAGTGTCTCGTTGCGGCGGAGGTCTTTTGTGAGGTAGGCGAAATCAGGATCCTTTTTTACTTCCTCGAAGCTAAGACTGTTCCCTAAGTTTCGAACTCGGTAGACCAGATACCAAACGGTTTGCCGTGCGCTGCCGTTGACGGTCGGGATCTCGAGCGTGGCTTGGCGAAGGCCCGTGAAAGCAAATTCGTACTCCCAAACATCGCGAAAGAAAACGACGCGCTGAGACAGGCCGTATAATGTGTCCTTGGGCGAACGTAACTTGGGCGTGTACTCGGTCGCGGTCACACCCGGCATTGGCCCCGGTAGTGATACGGTGTCGCGTGCATTGAGCGCCGGCGGAATGACTTTTAACACACCCGGTGCCAACCGGCGTCCGCCATATCCTGGGTCAGTTTGCGCCGCAGCGGCGGTGATCATGAGGATCACAACCGCAGGCAGGGTCAGCGCCAGAACTAAGAAGTTGCGGGCGTCTTCGATTTTGAGTGACTTAATTCGAGGCATAATGTTGGACCGGTCGGCGAGAATGACTACCGACGTGAGAAGCCGAAAAAACGGAAAGCTGGATTATAGTTACCTAACTCTTTTATCGTAACATTTTCGCTCTCAGACAAAGAATTACAGCCAATTCCCATCGTTAAATCGGAAATTAGGCCGGTTGTGTTGTAGCGATTGCGCGGACCTGCGGCTTTCTTTGCCCCGTGGCATGGCTGGTTCAAGTCCTTTGAAACAGATTCGACCACCGATCGGCCGCTGATACTGTTCTGCGGCGAGTGTTCTGAAGTCCGCGAATCATAGGGGGAGAGGCACAATTGCGTCGGGCACGTGGGGCGCTGTTTGACTTTGCTTCTTCACTTCAACGGTCCGAGTCCGTGGGCCGAACGGATGCGTTGAACGTGATCGAATGCTTGCGGATTCCCCTTGAAGAACTTAATCAACTGCGAAGTCGAAAGACCTAGAAAAGCTGCGGTCGCCACGATATCGTTTTCGTTACTGGCCAGCGCGTCGAAAGCTTCGGTTAGGATCAGCGGATAATCGGCGTGATGGACGCTGACAGCGATGCGGCGATTTTTAACTCGAGAGTTCCAAAGTTCGCTGGGGGCAGTCGGCAGCGGATCGCTACGAACTCCAATCGCTAAATTGACTTTCAGTCGAGCGATCGCGGTTGTCAAGTTGGCATGTTGGCTGCGCTCTTCGCCAGCCTGAGCTGAGATGCCCGAGTCATTGTGGGTGATGACAATCGCCGTTTCGACTTTATTGCGATGCTGCCCTCCAGGACCGCCTCGCCGCGTGCGGGTGATCGAACAGGCTTTTTTAAGTTGCTCTTCTTCTTGCTGGAGTGGGTGGGAAAGGCGTGAAGTCATGTTCAATCGCGGTAAAAATGTTGGAGCACGCTAAGTGCGAATCGCGCAGTTACTAGCGTTTGAAGGGTGATACAGAGTAAGGGTCGCCAAAGGGTTTCCAATCCTCATTGGCCAAGTCTACAATAATTAAACGCGACTCGCCCGCTAATATGAATTGAAACTATCTCGCTCCAACCGCCCTAAAACGACATGCTTGAAAAAATCGGCCCCTATGAATTCCAAAGTGTGCTTGGCCGTGGCGGAATGGGAACGGTTTATAAAGGCAAACATGAAGACACTGGTGAACTCCATGCGGTAAAAGTTCTGGCGCCTAACTATTCTCAGGAACCTCACTTCCGAGCTCGTTTTGAGTCCGAGATCAAGGCGCTGATCAAGCTCGACCATCCCAACATCGTGCGCTTGATAAGCTTTGGCCAAGAGGACGGCAATATGTTTTTTGCGATGGAGATGGTCGATGGGAAGAGTTTGTTTGAGATCCAACGCAGCGGGCACCAATTTACGCCGCCTCAGTGCCTGTCAATCGCCAAGGACGTATGCAAAGGACTTAAGCACGCGCATGATCGCGGCATCATTCATCGTGATCTCAAGCCCGGTAACTTGATGATGACGAAGGACCGAGTCGTGAAAATCACTGACTTCGGAATTGCTAAAAGTTACGGCTCCTCCCAAAACACAGGCAACAACATCTTGGGCACGTTGGACTATATGAGTCCCGAACAGGCCAAGGGTGAACAGGTGACTGCTAAGAGCGACATTTACAGCTTGGGTACCGTGCTGTTCACATTGCTATCGGGCAAGCCGCCCTACACGGCTAATTCGATCGAAGAATCCTTCCGAAATCTCACGCGGATTCCGCCGCCGTACGTCAGTTCGGTTGTGCCCGATGTGCCGCACGAAGTCGATCTTTTGATCCGCCGGATGATGGAAAAGAAGCCAGAGAAACGACTGGCAACGGCTCAAGCAGCCTTGCATCAGATCAACGAGGCCGAGCAAGTTTTGAAAAACTACAGCGAAGCCAAGACTGCTCAGAATTCGCCGATTGAGCCGACCGGGCAGGAGACCTCTGTGTTTGGACGCAAGCCGCGTGGCGATTCCCAAGGACGGTCTCAGCAAAAGGATAGTGATCGGGCCAGTCGCAAACCAAGAAGCGCAAATCGTTCTATGCCCAAAACGTCTGTCCAAGAGCATACGCAAGAGAGACCCTTCGCCGCCGACAAAACCTCTCTTAGTAATCCCAATCATCCTTCGTATATCGCGCCAGGCAGCAGCGCGGCTAAATCCGAGTCCCAAGAATTTGACTTGGAGGCAGAGGCTGATGAAGACGAACCGGTCGAACTTGATTATTTCAACACCGTGACTGATGAAGAACGTGAAATCATCACCGAGGAGGTTGAGCTTCATCAGTCCAAAGGAGCGATTCCGTTGCTGTTGGGGTTGCTGGGAGTGATCGCGGTGGCGGCTGTTGGGAGTTGGTATACACTGCGGAATCCGACAGCAGATGAACTGTATTCGCAGATTGAATCGTTCCGTGAGCAGCCGCATCGCGTGGTCGAGCAAACCAATGAGTTTATCTCACTGTATCCTGATGATGAACGTTTTGACGATGTCAAAAACATGAACGAGGTTGGTAAGTCTGTTGATTTCTATCACGACCTCGTGAATAAGTTGTCCGTACGAGCGCGGATTCCCGGTGAATCTCGCATGACGGAGATCGAAGATCAGTTTTACGATATTGTGCGCCTGGCCGATGACGATATGAAAGCGGCCAATGCGAAGATGGCCGCGTTCATCATTGTGCATGATGGAAATGACGATTTAGAACAGCGTGATAAAGCCTGCGTTGCTGCGGCAAAGGGTTTTCGATTGAAACAGAATTCAAACGATCCCCAACGCATCCAGCAGCGCGTTAAGAATTTCTATGCGACGGTGCAAAGAGCAGAGAGATTGGAGAGCATCGACGGTGCGATCAAGTTATATCAATCTTTGGTTAGTTTGCATGGTGATGAAAATTGGGGCGACCAGGAGGCGTTGCGTAAGGATTTACTTGCCGACATTGAGCACCGTATCAAGCTGTTGGAAAGCGCAAGCCAATAGACGCGCTGGGTAAACCGATCCCCAAGGCTGCGATAACGCGCTACTGATATCCACCGTAGGTTGATTCGATCGTTTGGCTCAGCAGGGTCGCAGCCCAGACTGCGGCGGCGATCGCGGGTAGGCAGGATACGACCACCTTGCACACTTTCTGCAGATTGCTGTTTCGCGTCCTGGGCGGCATCCAGGCTACCAGTATTGCCGAACTGGCAAACAGAACCGCCGCTTCCCACCGTACCTCCGCGAAAAAGAAACCGATCGCAACGGGAAAACACACAGCGCTCACGATCAGCCAAATATCGCCCCCCACGGCGTAGCGCTCTGTGGTTGGTTGATGGAGAACGGCGACCACCACCGCGGCCGATAGTGCCGGTATCTGCAGCAGGCCGATCGTGAAGCTTCCGCTGGAAGCCAACAGCACCAAAGCTGAGGCCGAAAGCAGCATAGTGGAAACGCTTGCCCAGCGCGAAATGTATTGGCAGGAGGTTTTGCACCCAATGCTCGCCGCGCTGAATGCGCCGAACCATACTGCCGAAATCAAAATGGCTGGAACGGCCACGTATCCGAGCTTCACCGTCCACGGGAAAGGGTCGGCAAAGTAGACCGACGTCCAGAGTAAGCGGACGACTGCCGTTGCCGATAGCGTGACTAACAAACCATAGATCAGGGCACGGCTCAAGAAATGGTGCGACAATGATCCGTCTGGTTGTTTTGAGCTACCGATGGGACCAACACGTTCGACGATGACCGTGGTTGCCAGAACTGCCGTGGCAAAAATCGGTATCCACTGGATCGCCGTTGGCGGGCTCAATAATCCCGTGGCCGTTTGAGAAAGTGATTGAACAACCTTTTGAGTAACGGTTTCTCCATCGGCATAGGCGAAGTCCATAATGGCAAAGCGCCCCAAGTAGCCTGTGACAAGCGTCGCCCAAGCGCCCATGGCCGGAGCCCAAGTAGTTTGCACGAGGTGGCTCAAAAAAACTGCCAGTGATAATCCAAGTATCAATGGCAGGATTGAGGTGAAAAGTAGATCGCTGAACGTCAGCATTACTTTTGAATGCCTTCGAAGCTAAAGGTAATTGAAACATCGTCGCCGATCATGGGGGCCATCGCTTTCATGCCGAAGTCGCCACGTTGGAGCATCACCTGTGCACTGAAACCACAACGGTATTTTCCGTAAGGACCTTTGCCTTCGCCCAAGTGTTTAAATGGAATTGCGACTTCTTTGGTAACGCCGTGCATCGTCATATTGCCAACCATCTCCAGACCGTCGCCCGCCGCGCGCACGCTGGTTGATTCGAATGTGATTTTCGGGAACTGTTTGGCATCAAAAAAATCGGGACCTCGAAGATGTTCATCACGTTTGGCGTCGTTGGTATCGACGGAACTGGTTTCAATCTCAAATTTGAACTTCGAGTCGGTGGGGTTCTCTTTGTCGAAACTGAATCCTCCGGTCAGTGTATTGAAACGGCCGTAGGTGAAGCTATAACCAAAATGACTGACCCCGAAAATCAACGACGTGTGTGAGTTATCCAAATCGTAGTCCGCAGCTTCACAGTTTGACGGTGAGAACAGCAGGCTGGAAACGAAAAAGGCGCTAAAGGTCAGGGCCTTGGTGATGTTTTTTTTAAGGTTCATAGAGTCCT
>CALDEW010000231.1 GCA_937942355.1 uncultured Pirellulaceae bacterium
CGCGCCGCTGGCCTTCGTTCAGTAAACTCAACAACCAATCTTATGAATCTAAGCCGACGAATCGTACAACGTAGGCCGGACCGAGCCAGCGCATCTTGGTTCAGACGGTATAGTCATGAAGCAACTGAAATCACGTTTTACGGGTGACGAAATTATCGATTGGCTGGCGCTGCTGAGGCATTTCAGTGGAGGCTTCTTTTCAGCCGGAAACTCTTCTTCATTGGCTTGCCGTAACTGCGCCTGTCGGCTTGGTACGGCCTACCAGATATCACAATGACTTTCCCCCAACGACCAACTTCATGAATCAACCTCAACGAATCGTAGTCTTAACCGGTGCTGGCATTAGCGCTGAAAGCGGAATACGCACTTTCCGCGACAGCAATGGATTATGGGAAGACCACGAAGTCATGGACGTCGCAAGTCCTGAAGGCTGGCGACGGGACCAAGAACTTGTGCTGCGTTTCTATAACGCCAGACGCGCACAGTTAAAAGAAGTCGAGCCAAACGCGGCTCATTCGGCAATCAAACAATTAGAAGAGAACTTTTCTGTCAACGTGATCACTCAGAACGTCGATGACCTGCACGAACGAGCCGGATCTGAAGACGTTTTGCATCTCCACGGGCAGCTGAAAAAGGCGCGTTCAACAGGAAACGAAAACTTGATTTACGACTGGACCGATGACCTCAATACAGGTGACCTTTGCGAAGCCGGCCACCAGTTGCGACCCCATATCGTCTGGTTCGGGGAAGCAGTACCAGCGCTCGACGAAGCGATTCGCATCACGTCCCAGGCCGATATCGTTTTGATCATCGGAACCAGTCTGCAAGTATACCCCGCTGCCAGTTTGTTCGCTTACGCTCCACCGGAAGCAAAGATTTTTTACATTGACCCCAACCCCGCCGAAAACCACGAAGCATTAACGCGAAGTCATTTCGAAACGATTGCCAAGCCTGCCTCCGTTGGAGTCCCCGAGATCGTAAAGCAACTCGAATCGCAGCTAGACTGACTCCACGCGAGAAAAAACGAGAACAAGCCCGCCGAACCTGGGGGCAACGGCGGGCTTGCAAACGCTAGAACGAGCAACACAATTGCTCGGCCTACCTCCATTTCAAAACTTGAAACACTCCTTCGCCATCACGCAGTCGTTGCGGAATCGCAATGATCCGATCGCGGTAAACGCTCAAGAGAATCGCTGTGGTGAAGAAAATGCCGCCGCCAATCATCATGACCACCGAGATGCTCTGCAACTTTTCTGGCAATGGAATCATCGTCAACAATGAAGCGATATAGATCATCATTCCGACTCCACCCACAATCGTGGTCGACCGAATGCGGCACATGATCCCGGCAGCCATTAGCCCCGATAGGGAAACCAAAGCGGCAATTTCATGGCCGTATTGTTCCAAGCCATGGTCACCTGGGAAATCCAAATAGCGATAGCAGAACAAAGCAATAACCAAAGGAACGGCCGTCAGCAGGCTACCAAACCACAGTGCTGCGGTGGTGGTTGAATTGGCGGCATGGTCCTCTTTCGCCCATGAAAGATGGCCGATCGCCAGCAGCAGGATCCCGACCAAGACACTGGCATACTCAACTTTCGCAGGCAAGCTGAAAGGGATCGCTTCGTTCACGACACCAAGCAACGTCACCGTCAGCCCGATCGTCGCGGCAATGAAACCATTCTTCCAACCCTCTGACTTACTCAGCGCAATCGCCAGCGCTGCGACCGTCCACTGAGTCACGATACCTATCGCCAAGACTCCCGTGGTATTCCCAGAAAACAGCATGTTCAAACCCAGCAGAATGGCCGCACTGTTTGCGAACAGGGCGAACATCCGGCCATAGTCCGCCACCAACGCCCACCGTGCTGAACTGGCTTCATCGTTAACGGTGGCTGCCACTAGCGTTCGACCTACAACCATCAGCAACAGCCCAACCAGTGCAGGTGCCGTGATGAATGCCAGAGAAAAATTCATCCCGAGTTTGATCAACAAAATTGCCACCGTTGCCGTTAGATAGCCGTAGGTCAGCATCCGATTGAATCCAATCCGAACCGCTTTGTCGTCAACTCGCACGAAACTGCACAAGTAATGAATGGCCGCCGCAACGAGTAAGACGCTCAGGTGAAGCCAGAGGTTGGCAGTCGTTGCTGGCCCAGATAGTTCGACAAAAACCAACCACGGGAACATGTGCGCGATCGTCATCGAGGAGGCGATTTCTTTCAGGGATTGCTGAACACCATTGGGTTGGCGGCTCTTACGAGACCACAGCAAAACACTTACTACTGACAGAACCAGCGGAAGGCTCAGACCTGCAATCGCCAGAGGCAAAGGTTGGGCAAAATCAAATACCCAAGCGCCCGTCCAAACCGCGGCGATGGCAGTCGCCGAACCAGCCATTGCAAGCATGGCGCGTGTCACATCGCCCATCTTTCCAAGGTCCCTTGGAAGAATTGAACAAGAAAGCGCTGCCAAAGCGGACAGAGAAATTTGTGCCAACGATACATAGCCCATCGCGCTGATCCCAAACTCGCCAGCGAAGGGAGTGAACTGAAAACAGAACTGAACCAATGCGGCTGCACACAAAACCAATGATGACGTGACACACAGCCCAGTAGTGTCGCCAAACGGCTGAGCACCAACCGTCTTTGAAAGGAACAAACGCAACACGTTGGATATAATGACCGCGATGGCAATCCCTATTGCGGCGGTGCTCAGCGTGACCGAAATCTGAAGCAACGAAATCACACTGATCGCGATCCACGCGGCAACAAACAGCAGGCTGTTGAGCTTATCTTGACGAGACTTACTTCCGTCTCCCTTGCTGACACCCAAGTGAATTCCAGCAGCGGTGATAATCAAAATGCCAATCGCCCAAAACTGCTGGCCAATTGAGGGAGCATACTGAACAAACTGGTAACCAACAAAGAATATCGAATCATAGAAGACACCCACGATCTGCGAAGCAAGCAGCAAAGACAATCCGGACACCACGGCAACAACGCCAGCGCGATAAAACGCCTGTCCGAATTTCTCTCTCGAAAAATCTGATTCCGTTTGCACAAAAAACTTCTTGGCGAAAACACAAACCCAACCCAGCCCAACCAAGAAAGTGACTTGGGGAAGAAGGTTCCAAAATTGGTTCACCGTCTGGTCGGCCATTAACAGCATTCCGGTCAATACAACACCGCCTACCAGCGTGTAGACAAATGCGGAACTGCGCAAAACGCGCGCGATCCCGGCGTAGACCAAACAAAAACCGGCCGCGGGAATCCACAAGTGACCGCCGTCGTTGAGATTAATGAGATCCTGAGCGTGATAGAACCATAGCTGCAACGGCATTGCCATCGCGCCAAGCAACGCCATGCCGTTACCCGCCAACTGGTACCGCGTAAATTTGACCAGCGCCACCCCGCCGGCGATCAGCGTACCGATGGCACCGCCCATCGCCAGGGCGACCATTACCGGATTCTCAAACAAACCGATTGACCAAAGCCACACGACGAAACCGATCACCAACATGGCGCCGCCAACGAGCATCATCCACTGGAGCGATTGCGGGCTCAACAGTCGCTCAATCAGTGAAGGTTGGACAACGAACTCGCCGGCGCTGTTGCGTTGATAGACTGGCGGTGCTTGCCCTGCTGGTTGCTTAAATTCTTCGATCGGTAATTCGTTTGGATCCATGTCCCTGTCCCCAGATTTGAAAGTGAAGTGAATATCACCAGCCTCTAAAAGCACAGGAGATGCCAATCCCAAGATTGAGACATGCAAAAAGACAGCTCAGAACCAAAAACCGAGTGTTTTTATTGATATTTGTGGAAGAACATTGAAATTACCAAGCAAAAAACTGCCTCGAAAACCCACTTTTGAGGCTACATTCAATGTACACTGTTTTTGGCATCCGTACATTTTGTGAACAACCAATGAAGAAGATCAACAAAGCCGATTTAGCGCGTCTGAAGACGCTTTCTGAACTCGCATACACCAACCCCTTTTCCACAGATCGCATTGAACTTGAAAAGAAGGCACTGGGAACAGCATTCGTTGCCGACGACGGAATCGCCTGGAGTCGCAACCTTCGAGACGAAGAAACCGACCGGCCTAACGTAAAAAAGATCGCTGCGCTGGCGTCGGACCTAGTGCAACGGGTGGCCCAAGGGGCACGTAGCGGCCAGACTTTCGATGGCCATGTGTGGGAGAACTACTGCGATGTCGTAGCCTATGTTTTGATCTACCGACATTTAGTGCATCTTCATCCCGATGAGTTTTCGAAGGGGCCAGTCACCCGAAAAACGTATGACGCATTTCAAAATGATTACCGCGCCTTTATCGATGTACCTGGAATTGAACAAATCGTGATCCAGCCACCAGGCCACCTTTTCGCATGCTTGTGCCAGGTCCATCGAGCATTTTACAACATCTTCTACTTTATCCTAGGCGATTCATTACCTTCTGTGCAACTGCGACGGGGAGTCTGGGAATCCGTATTCACTAACAATATGCGCAGGTATCAGCGCACGCTGTTCAACCGCATGAGCACACTTCCCACATTGATCACCGGGCCCTCAGGAACAGGTAAAGAACTGGTTGCTCGGGCAATCGGGTTGTCGCAATACACACCCTTTGATGCTACAAAAAAGTGCTTTGCGGGCGACTGCAATGATAGGTTTTTTCCACTGAATCTTTCTGCCATGTCCGAGACTTTGATCGAGTCCGAGTTGTTTGGACATCGCAAAGGAGCCTTCACCGGCGCCATCACCAATCGAGACGGTTGGCTGGCAAAGTGTAAAAGTCACGGCGGAATTTTTTTGGATGAGATTGGCGAACTTGCGCCTTCACTTCAGGTGAAATTACTTCGAGTTGTCCAGCAACGTACCTACAGCCCTTTAGGTTCGACCGATGAATTCAAATTTGAAGGAAAAATCATCGGGGCGACTAACCGTGACATGGAAGCCGAGATCTCAGGCGGTAACTTTCGGGCGGACCTTTATTTTCGGCTTTGCGCGGACCGAATTCAGACGCCTTCCTTGGGCGATCTGTTACGGCACCACCCAGAGGACCTACGGTCATTGGTTTACTTCGTTTGCCAACGTTTGATGGGAGATGAAAGTGAGAACAAACATGACGCCGACGGATTAACTCAGCAAACGGTAGATTGGATCGGGGTTAACCTTGGGGATGACTATCCTTGGCCGGGCAACATTCGCGAACTGGAACAGTGTGTCAGCGGCATCATGATTCGTGGCCGCTACGTTCCTACCACAACCGTGAAAACTGAGAACAACAACCCCTTTTGGATACAAAAAGCTGTTAGCGGAGATCTTAACGCGGATCAGTTACTGCAAAATTACTGCCGCTGGATCTATGAAAAAGTCGGCAGCTACGACGGCGCTGCCAGGCGTTTGGGAATCGACCGCCGGACGGTAAAGGCAAAAATAGAGGCGAGCGAAGCATAGGACCAAGCGCACTACTGCAGCGGGTTTAATCCGCGGCTTCTTTGTCGCTTCAAAACCGAAATGAACCAACACGATCTTTGGGCGGGAAGAAGTCTAAACCACGGAGATACTGACCAGCGAAACTCTGTGCTCTCTGTGAGCTCTGTGGTTTTTGAATCGAGTTACTGCTCACAAGCCACGTTAATTCACCCATTGTACGATAGTGTTCAAACGAAATGAAATCCACAATACAAGCCTGTCGCAAGTAGCATTGGTCTCGCGACCATTGCGGCTAACGCGCTGTTTCCCACAAGCAAACAGCACAAATCCAATTCCTCGAACTATGAACCATCTTAGCCACCTGCCTTAACCATCAAACCAGTGCGACATCGCTTGGACCTACCACCCGAAAGCGGGGCCTTCGATGCACCTCTAAACGGTAAGGTCGTTCACAGAGCTGAACATTTGAAACGTCCACCACCCATTATGTCAGAAAAATTCTGCTGGCCAGCGAAAGGCCTTTCGGCAGCGGCGACCCAGACCCAAT
>CALDEW010000232.1 GCA_937942355.1 uncultured Pirellulaceae bacterium
TAAGCAAGGTGATGGCAGTTAGGGACATGGGTCAGCAGTATCACTGCGAAACCCAAATGTCGCCATTCCCTTGGGAAAACAGGGCTCTAACCGAACATAAGAAACATTATCGGACGTTGGGTATGGGGCTAAAATGCCGAGTTTCGGCATGGATGTCCTGTCTACTGACATCCTGTTTCACAAGTGAGTTATTCAGAATTGGCCAAGCTCATCGGCGCGCCATCGGCTGAAACTGCTTGTCTCCAATTGCAATTCAGATTTTAGATTTCGGAACTCATCCATGTGTTGTTTCTGCATGTGGCTTTTCAGCGCTTCGGTCGATTCCCATTCTTCGTAGACATGCAGCAGGTCATCCTGTTCCAAATCGATCCCGAACCGAAAAGCAGCCACGCCATCATCGTGTTGGAGCGTGTTCTTTCTTAGCCGCATCAGGCAACCCAATACCTGTTCACGATGCTCGGCCGGGATTCGAATCGTTCCAGCAATTACAATCATCTTTTACTTTCAATCTTTCTGGCGTGTTGTCGCAGACGATCCGCGATGTCATTGGATCTGAAAATCCACAAAGGTGGTATTCTCTGTTTTTTGGCAAAGAATGCTCAATAGGGGTGGCTGTGAGTTTTTCATCGAATTCGCTAGGTCATTTTCCTAACGCAGCCACGTCAACCGGTTGAGCGAGTGAATTGCCGAGTGAATCTGCGGCAGATTTGCTCGTTTGAAGAAATTCGTTGTAGGGGCCGGTCACGCCCAACCTTTACCTAGAACAGCCGTTGGGAACCGGCCTTGTGAACAATGCTGGACTAATAAAGTGTCCCAAAAGACCTTCTGTTGTAGAAATGTTTCCTCGTGCTTTGGATTGCTTGGTCGCTTACGATGGTTGGTATGAATCGACATAGAACCATCTCTTTTATGCTTCTAAAGATGCCTTGGTTTGGTTTTAACCGAATCCTATGCGTTGTTTTGGTGGCGATGTTGATAAATGGAATCGTCGGCTGTGATACGCAAAATTCTAAACCGCCAACTGCTCCTGAATCTAATTCTGCCAACGAATCGACTTCACCGACGGTGATACATCCCTTTGGAGTTCAGACTGCGCGATTGATGATCGAGAACCCAACAGGTCTGCCAGCGACGCTTTACCGAGTGGAAGCTAACCAGTTAGTCGAAGCTAAAAAACTGGAGCCTCAAGAGACACACCATTTGTTCGTTGTGCCGTCTGGTTTTTATTCCGTCAACGTCCAACGGACCGAAGATACGAATTCGGTTGGAGACCGACAATTCGCAGACGCGTATCCAGCTCCTGCGATCTCTAGCATCCTTGGGTCTGAGCCGGTCAAAATTGAAATCACTGAAGCCCCCGCGCCTCAATCAGGTTGGTGCTGGATTCCGGCAGGTCCTGCGGTGGTCGGTGACACGCTGGGGGTCGGAGCTGAGAACGAGCGACCGGCGCGGATTGAATACGTCGCAGCATTCTGGCTCGCAGAAACCGAAGTTACCAACGACCAGTACGCTCAATTTCTTTCTGCACAATCTTCCGTTGATGAAAAATGGATTGACTTAGAAAGCATGAAATGCCGTATTCAAAAATCTGAAGAAGGTGAGTTCTCTTCGGACGCTCCTGAGTTGCCCGTTGTGATGGTGAGTTTTTATGGCGCGAGAGCCTATTGTGATTGGCTAACTCAAGAGACGGGGCAAACTCACCGTTTGCCGGTAGAAGCCGAATGGGAGAAAGCCGCCCGCGGCCCCAATTCCAACATCTTTGCTTACGGGAACATCTACCGGCAATCGCTGGCCAATCAAGAAAGCGGAAAACTAAAAATGGTAAAGAGTTACCAACCCAATGCGTATGGGCTGTATGATATGACTGGCAACGTGTTCGAATGGATGGCCAATCAAAATAATCCTAACGGAGATGCGATCTTCGACCAGAGTCTCAGAGGTGGGTCTTTCGTTCTTGATGGAATGTATCTGCGGAACAGTTTTCGCATGCGGCAGTCAAAAAGTGTGATGACCGACGACATCGGATTTCGAGTTGCCAAGGACCTAAATTAAAACGGACCGACCAGGCGAAAAATATGAAAACATCCCCCCTGCCCTTCTCATGCTTCACTGAAAAACGTTTTCTTTGGCAAACAATCGTTTATTTTGCTTTTGTGTTAGCGCCGTCGATTGCTTTCGCAGTGCCAGTCCCTCAGCAAATGGAACTCCGGCAATCCGAGGAGTACTCCGGGGAAAATTTCAAAAAATCAAAACCGGCCGTTGGCAGTTTAGCTCCCAACATGGAACTAAAAACGCTGGACGGCAAAATGGTTTCGCTGGACTCATATCGCGGTAAAAACATCGTCGTCATCAAGGCGGGTTACACGTGACCTCCGATTAGACGAAGTGCCGCCGGGTTGCGGCAACTACACAAGGAATATTCGAAGACCGGGAAAACGGAAATCCTGATTGTCTATCAGAAGGAGCCACACCCAGGGCAAATGGCTTTCAAAGAGATTGCTCAGCCAGAGACTTTCGAAGCCCGAGTGAAGCTGGCGACGAAAATGAAGAACGAATACGAGATGCCGATGACCGTATTGGTGGACACCATGGAAGACCAATCGCGAGCACTTTTCAGCGACCTGCCTAGCCCAGTCTTCATCATTGACGCCGAAGGTATCATCCAAAACAAATTCCCATGGCCGTATTCCCAGCAGATTAAAACTGCGGTTTCAAAAATGCTTCAGGAGGATAAATCCAGCCACAATGATCCGTTGGACGGCGAAGCCGATGTTTCGACTGATCATCCGAAGGTTTTGAAAGACAATCAAGGTGCACGTAGAAATCATTGAACATGGTGGTCCAAAGTACGAATTGACCGTTGCATTGCGGTATCGCGTATTGAGGCAGCCTCTGGGTTTGCAATTTAGCGCTGAGCAACTTGCGACTGAATCAACGTGCCTTCACTTTGCCGGGAATGTCAACGATGAAATTATTGCCTGTTGCGTTGCCGTTAAACAACAGCATGGCTGGTTCCAAATCAGACAAGTCGCAGTTGATTTTGACTTTCAGCGCAGAGGTTTCGGTCGGCAACTGATGGAATTCGTTCACCGCCACATCGCTTCGATCGGTGGGACGAGAGTTTTTTGCCATGCTCGGGACGTCGCAGAGCCGTTCTACGATGGTTTGGGCTACAAAATAGTCGGCGAGTACTTTGAAGAAGTCTCGATCCAACACATCCCGATGGAAAAGGAGCTGGGATCTATCAGGGCAACTGAAACCTAGACAAACGACTCCGAAGATCTCAATGCAAGTGCCGAACTTTCGGAAGCTTTCAACTGTTGAATCTCAGCGATTCTATCCTGGTCATACCCAGAGTTGATGATTGCTTGATCGTAAATATCCAGCAACATTTGAAAGTTGTGGTCGAAGGTGTACTTGGATTCGAACTCAAGCCGTGCGGCGGTTCTCATTTTCTGCCTTGCTGTTTCGTCAGACAGAACGGATTTCACTTTTGCCATTAAATCTTCTGAATTGCCGGGCTCGAAAAAGTAACCCGTTTCGCCATGCAAAACCAGTTCCTGCATGGCACCGATCCGTGACGCAACGACGGGAGTTCCGCTAGAATAAGCCTCAATAATGATGCGGCCGAATGTTTCGTAAAACACGGATGGCACGACCACGACTTTCGCTTGCCCCATCAAACCCAGAACTTCGGTGAAAGGCTTGCGTCCCAGCCACTCGATTAGGGGGTTGGCTTCAGCGGCCGCTTTAACCTCACCCGCCATAGGTCCGTCACCGATAATCTTTAGCGGAATGGTGGGATGATGAGATTTCCAAGCTTCTAGTAAGGAGTGGATTCCTTTTTCTTGGGACAACCTACCAGCGAAGAGCGCAAAATCTTGATCGCCCTGCCCTGCCCCGGGATCTGGATGAACGCAATTTGGTTTCACCGCAATACGGTCTGGCTTAATACCCAAGTTAAGTAGTTTACTTTTCGAAAATTCCGTCAGCGTGTAGTACAAGTGGATCTTCTTCTTCCACGTACCAAACATGCGGTGGGTAGCCAACATTGAAGAAACAGCAAAACTGCCGGCGCGACTGCCTCGGTAACACTTGTGTTGAATCGCAGGCCACGCGAACTTCTTCGTGAGACACTTCTCGCAAACCTTGCTGTCACGACACAAAAACGCATCGGGGCAAAGAAGGCGGAAATTGTGTAAGGCCTGCACAACTGGCGTGCTTTCAACTTCGGCGGCATAGTAAACCGAAGGTGATATTAAAGGAAATGTGTTGGTGCAATGCAAAACGTCAGGCTTGTGTTCGCGAAGCAGCCCCCGCATCTCGCGATAACTCTTGCGACTCCATGCTGTACTCAGGGCCACCGCTAACTGGTTACTTCGATCAATCGAATCATTGTTGCGAATGTAGGGGATGACGGTGTGGCCGTTGCTTTCTAATTGCGCAACTTCATCCTCGAAGCACTGATCCTCGCCCCCGCGCACCTTGTAGTAATTGTGACAGACCAGAATTTTCAATCTGATCTCCTATTGAAAGCGACAATCGAATTTCTGGGTATTAGAGCTGTCATGCATCGCGCACAGGACTACCAAGTTATTCACAAACTTCAAAAAAAGTAGCGTGATTAATAAACCTACCTAAACAATCCGTCCCTACGGCATCTGTCCTAAACTGCTGCTATCTTATTCGGCAAAGTCCATTTATGCAGTCCTTATCAGAAATTTCAGCGGAATACGGCATGCAATCGCCCCCTCAGCCCTGTTTCCAGCGTCGTTTTACAATTGATGGGCTGCTTGCCCCTAAAAACCGTACTTTGTCCTCCGTGCTGGCTACATAAGGCCTCGCGTTTACTCATTGAATCCATGCCATTTCCAAGCATACTCGGACCAGTGATAATTGCTAAAGAAGCAGTAGATTTTCTCAGATAGCCTGCTCGCTTGAGCGGGCTTGCTAGGATTGCTTTCTTATCGGGTTGGTCAAGGATTCAACCAATCACAAATCGAGATGCCAAAATTATCATCGTTGACACTCTCGCCTATTTGCTTTTCTCTTCCACAACAACTTCTTTCAGTTTGTCTTGCATTTCAAAATTTACTGTTCCGATGAATTCAGATACTCTCAACTTAAGTTCGCCTAGCGCGCCTGATACAACTGACAGCGGCCTGCAACGAACGCTGGCGTTTGAAATTGAAACCGGAGGTCACCACGCCAGTTACATTCGCAATTTTGCTCAACAGTGGTCGGAGAATTTAGAACCTCATCAGATTCACTTTGTTGTTACTCCCGAGTTTTTTCAAAAACATGCAGACGTCGTCGAACTAATCGAGTCCTTTAAAACGGACGCTGTCCAGATTCACTCGATCACGCAATCGGAGCACCAACAGCTTGAAGGGCGCGTCAATCGCATGTTCAGAGGTTGGAAACTGTTCTGCAAATATGCGACGCAACTGAGCGCTGATCGCGGTTTACTGATGTACTCTGACCGATTCCAAATACCAATGATCTTTGGCCAGCCATCGCCCTGTCCTGTTTCGTGCATCTACTTTCGTCCCACGTTTCATTACGGCAACTTGGACGACTACCACCCGAATTTGAAACAAAGGTTGGCCGCGTGGCGAAAGAGAATACTTGTGCAGCGTCTCTTAAAACTAAAACAAATGGACGTTCTCTTTTCGCTGGACTCTCTGGCAGTAGGTTACATCAAGGACAACTTCACTACCAAGGCAAGCATTCGTCAACTTCCCGACTCTTTCGTACGAAGTCAAACGACGGCGGATGAAATCGCCAACCTTCGTTCCGACCTAACGATTGAACATGATCGAAAAGTTTGTTTGCTGCTGGGCAGCTTGGATACAAGAAAGGGACCGCTTCAATTGCTTGACGCCGCCCAAAGGTTGCCAGCATCGTTACAGAAAAAACTCTGCCTGCTGTTGGTAGGCACTCTCGGCAGTGATATCGAAGACGAGGTTATCCACAAAATTGAACGCCTTCAACAGGACACCTCGATTCAAGTTGTATTGGAAAACGAGTACGTTTCGGACACCATTGTGCAGCGCTACTACGAACTCGCTGATGTTGCACTGACGACATATCAAAGGCACATGGGGATGAGTTCGGCGATAATCCGCGCGGCGTTAGCGGAAATCCCAGTGCTCTCATCAGACTACGGATTGATGGGAGAGTTGGTCAAACGAGAAAATCTTGGAATCACAGTCGACACCACCAATCCGGTCAGCTTCTCCGAAGGATTGGCCGCTGTCATCGACCAACCAGGCCGAAAATTATTTGATGCTTCCAACGCTGCTGCTTTTGCGTCGTCCCATTCGCCAGCGGCGCTTGCCGAGACCCTCAAGGCTTGGGCTATTAGGTAACTGCGCTAAACCCCATCTCCAATAGCAATGGAAAGCAGCCAAAATCCTTTGTACGACGCGATTGTGCTGTAGCACATCAATCCGAAACGGAAAAAAATTGGTAATAAAGGCCCGTGAACGTCACTTTTCACCGAATTTTCGTATGCAAAATTGAGCAAAACGACTATCCTTAGAAGCGAGACGGCGGTGCATTTCTGTATCCGTTACAAAGTTTGGTCTCTTCGGAGTAGTCATTATCGATTCTCTGAGGTTACTTAAGGTTGAGAGTTTGTGAAATGTTCGCTACCTAAGGTCAACATTTCTTCAATTCTCAACCACTTGAACAGTCCAGTGGCAACGAAATAAAAACGTCACTATTGGGTATGACAAAGGGTATCACGTGAATCCGAATCTCCGCTCGGGTTTTTCGGTTGCAACCGACTTGGTCTGCAACCGAACGAACTGCAGGAGATGTTATCACTCACTGTTACTGTGAAAAAATTTAGATGTTGGTTATTGGTCTAACGGGAGGAATCGCAAGCGGCAAAAGTTTTGTCGCAAAGTGTTTCGCTCAGTTAGGTTGTGAGATCGTCAACGCAGATTTAATCGGCCATAAAGTGCTGAAGCAATCTGAGACGATCGAACGGATCCGAGAAGCTTTTGGAGACCAGACCGTTGTCGACGGAGAAGTCGATCGACGGGCTTTGGCAACAATCGTTTTCCCTAAGGATTCTGTTGCTCCATCTGAAGAACTGAAATTGCTTGAATCAATCACCCACCCAGAAATTGGAAAATGGATGGAACTCCGGTTTTTGGAGATTGAACAAACAAATTCAGCACAAGCAGTGATTTTAGATGCTCCCGTCATGTTCAAAGCGCAGTGGGATCGTTTTTGCGACCGCATCGTTTTTGTTCATGCTGATTTGAAAATTCGACAACAGCGAGCCAATTTGCGTGGCTGGCCAGAGGGAGAATTGCAACGCCGGGAACGGCAGCAACTTCCACTGGAACAGAAACGTAGACTGGCCACCGATGAGATCGATAATTCAGGTTCAGAAGAACGAACGCGGGAGCAAGTACAGTCACTTTGGAAGAAGTGGCAGCGCTAAAGTTCAAGCGATTTTGAAACGTGATTTGAAAAACACTGGCATTCCCCACCTGAATATTGCTAGTTTGAGGAAAGAACAATGACAGATTCTCGACATCCCAAAACACAAAGTGCTAACAGTTCCCGGCCCAATCGGCGCAGAAGTAACGAGTCCGACCTCGAACCTGAAGTCAGCGAACGATTGAAAGAGATCGAGAACTCCGGTGAACCGATGTCGTTGGCCGAAACAATCTCGCGCGAAACGTCACCTTCACAAGTATCTGCAGAATCAAATACCATGGCAGAAAAAGCCATCAACGTTAATCAATTGCAGAAAATGTCTCTTGAAGAACTTCCGGCTCACGCATTGAAAGTCGGCCTGACCGACTTCGAAGAACTTGACAAAGACGAGCTGGTGTCGGCGATCCTTAAACAGCAGATCAAACGCCAGGGTCTAATGATAGGAGAAGGTACGTTGCAGATCCTACCCGATGGGTTTGGTTTTCTTCGCAGCCCCGACTACCACTACCTCAGTTGTCCCGACGACATTTACGTTTCCCCCAGCCAGATCAGGAAGTTCAACCTTCGCAACGGTGCCGTTGTTCGAGGACAGATCCGCCCGCCAAAAGAAAACGAACGCTACTTTGCGTTGCTGCGCGTCGAATCTATCAATGGCCATTCCCCCGAAGACAACTCACGCCGGATCAGTTTCGACGATTTGACACCCTTGCACCCCGACGAACGAATTCGTTTGGAGCATGACGAAAAAGACGTCTCCACACGCATCGTCGATATGATGACGCCGATTGGATTTGGACAACGCGGGCTCATCGTCGCTCCGCCCCGAACAGGCAAAACGATATTGATGCAGCGTATGGCGCGAGCCACATTGAAAAACCACCCTAATGCCTACGTCATCATGTTATTGATCGATGAACGCCCCGAAGAAGTCACCGACATGGAGCGCGAAGTCAAAGGCGACCGCTGCGAAGTCATCAGTTCAACCTTCGACGAACCAGCGTCACGCCACATCCAAGTCACCGAGATGGTTTTGGAAAAAGCCAAACGGATGGTCGAAGCGGGCACCGATGTCATCATCTTTCTGGATTCAATTACCCGATTGGGCCGGGCTTGGAACTCTGAATGTCCGCAATCAGGAAAAACGCTATCCGGCGGCCTGGACGCCAACGCGATGCAGAAACCCAAGGCATTCTTCGGCTCGGCCAGAAAACTTGAAGAAGGAGGTTCGCTCACGATCCTCGCAACAGCTTTGATCGACACCGGCAGTCGAATGGACGAAGTGATCTTCGAAGAATTCAAAGGCACGGGCAACTTAGAGATCGTTCTGGACCGATCATTGGTGGAACGCAGGGTTTGGCCCGCGATCGACATTGCCGCTTCGGGGACACGCCGCGAGGAACGCATGTTCGATGAGGACGAGTACGATCGAATCTGTCTTGTCAGAAGAGCGCTGGTAGAAATGAGCCCATCCGACGCGATGGACAAACTAACGACGCGACTGAAGAAAACCAAGACTAACGCTGAATTCTTGATGCAAGTAAAGCCTGATTCCATTTAACCCCCTGCCCTGCACCGATCGGCTGATGTCTTGCACCATCTCACTCCGGCCTTCCCCTTAAGACCTTTCAAACCTATCTATTCTAAATTCGCACGTCCCTATGCAAGAATTTACTGGAAAAACAGCTTCCGTTGCAGACAAAAAGTTCGCTATCGTGGTTTCGAATTATTACGAGAACATCACGCACAAACTTTTGGAGGGCGCGGTCAAGACGCTGGTTTCTTCAGGGGTCGCGGAGTCCAACATCGCGACGCTTTGGACACCGGGTTCCTGGGAATTGCCGGCCGCGACGCTACGGGTTTTGAAGTCGGGAAAATTTGATGGCGTCGTTATTTTGGGATGCGTGATCAAAGGGGAAACGACCCATGACCAGCACATTAACACCGCGATCAGCAACGGCATCGCCGAACTGACACTGCAGCATGACCTTCCCATCGGCTTTGGTTTGTTGACGTGCAACACGCTGCAACAAGCCCTCGATCGCTCGGGAGGCTCCGTTGGCAACAAAGGCGTCGAAGCGGCCGAAGCAGCCGTCCATATGTTGCGCCTCTTCACTGAATTTGGCTCGATGGACGAGTGAATTATTTGGGTCCGTGATTAATTGGGATGACAACCCGCGTTTGTCGATGCGGTCCCCTAATTTCCGATCACGGTGCCATCGCTTAAGATATCCCTTGGTAAACTCGCCTCTGTTGAGAACCCGTTTTCAGCAACGAGTCTACCTTGGCCTCTTTTTTCCGATTTCCCTTGTCCCGCACGAATCCGTTTATGTCACGTCGCAGCCGCGCCCGAGCGATTGTACTTCAGATCCTCTACCAAGATGATCTCAATCCCACGCAACCCGAAGATGTGAAGACCCGATTTGTCAATTCTCGGTTGAAGAACAATCAAGAGCTGGTTAAATTTGCCGACGGGCTGATCGTAGGAGTCCGAGAAAATCGCGAAGCACTGGACGAGAAGCTCTCCAAGATCGCTGATAACTGGCGACTGTCACGCATGGCAGCGACTGATCGCAACGTGTTGCGTCTGGGTGCATACGAATTGCTTCACACCGACACACCGCCGCCGGTGGTGATCAACGAGGCGATCGAATTGGCGCGGCGTTATGGCTCGGACCAATCGGCCCAATTCGTCAACGGCGTGCTGGACCGGTTGCTCAAACGTACCAAGGCCAGCGACGCTTAGACGGACGCCTCGCAATTAATCGAAACCACTGCTGTTTTTTTCACTCAAAATAAGACAACTGTCATGGCACGCTGGAACCCGTTCGGATCATCCGACAAAAAAGAGAACGAAAATACTGATTCGCCATCGGAAAAGAAAAAAGGTTTGTTCGGCGGTATCAAGCAGGCCATGAGCAAAACGATGGAGGTGCTCAACACCGACATCCGCGACTTGGTTAAAGAAGACGGACGTTTGGTAGACGATCAGTTTTTGGATGAACTGTTTGCCCATCTCGTTAAAACCGACATGGGCAATGGCCCTGCCGCCAAGATCCGCGACGATATTAAATCAAAATACCGCGCCCGAAAAATGACGCTGACGCAATTGATCGATTCGGCCAAAGAAACGATCAGCGCCATCATGCAACAGGAAAACGCCGACATCAGTTTCGCGGCTTCGGGCACCACGGTCATTATGGTGGTCGGGGTTAACGGAGCGGGAAAAACCACGTCGATCGCGAAACTGGTCAATCTGTTTAAGCAACAGGGCAAAAGCGTTGTCTTGGGTGCAGGCGACACCTTCCGCGCCGCAGCGGTCGAGCAGTTGACCATCTGGGCCGAGCGCATGGGCGCCGAAATTGTCACCGGCCGCCAAGGGAGCGATCCGGCAAGCGTCGCCTACAAAGCCGTTGATGCGGCGATCAAAGCGGAAGCCGATGTCTGTATCGTTGATACCGCCGGCCGTCTGCAAACGCAGAATAATTTGATGGATGAACTGGGACGCATCCGGCGAGTGATGCAAAAGGTTTCTCCTGATGCCCCTCACGAAGTTCTTCTGGTCTTGGATGCCACGGCCGGCCAAAACGCGATCTCGC
>CALDEW010000233.1 GCA_937942355.1 uncultured Pirellulaceae bacterium
CAGCCAGATCGCCGCCCACAACGCCGACACCGGGCCGAGCAGGCTTGTGTACATCGACAAACGTTGGTCCACATGGCACCACCATACAAATGGGCTTTGTGTGGCCAGTCCTAAACCGATTGCGCGGCCGTTGTTGCGTAACATATTGCCGAACCAACGATGCATTTTCTGAATGCTGGTTTTGAACGGCTTAGGTCCCGAATGTTCCATGCAGTAAATGATCGCATCAGGCACATACAGCATTTCGCTGCCCTTTTTAAGCAGCGTGTACCACGTGCTTTTATCATCACCGGTTACAAACTGAATTTCACCGTGCAACCAATGTTTGATTCGATCATTTTCCAATGACGAAATAAACGCAGGCTTCACGCATTCACGAGCGCGAAAAAGAGAGAACCGCCCGGTCAGCACTTGCAACTGGTTGGATAGACTTAGCGACTTCATATAGCGATGCCGCATCGAGAAACGCAGCGTGTACCATTTCCGATAAAGCCAATGGCCTTCGGTGACCGAAATGTTGTCGGTTGTAATTGCGTCCAATTTGGGCCGCAGGGCAAATAACGGGAGACATTTCTTGTAGATGCCGCGCCCCAGCACTGTATCCCCGTCCATCAACGTAACGATGTCTGAGTCATCAATGTCATATTCCGAAAGCCTGTGAAGACAATCCGCCATTCCCTGCCGTTTACCACCGACCTGGCGAATGAACTCCATTTTCACATCATCGGCACCCTGATAGTTTGCACGAATCTCACGAAACAGATCTTCTTCACTCTCTGAGCCAGCGTTAACAAAGATCACCGTCTCGGTGGGCGTGTCGACGGCCTCGGTGAGCACCGATTGGAGCATGCGTTTGGTGACCTCAGGTCGTTCTTTCCAAGTCGGGATCAAAATGTAAAGACGCTTGGGATACTTTTCGTCCTCAGGAATCTGACTGGCTTTGAATTGCATCTTGGGATAAACAAGATACTCATAAGCCGCAGCGCGGACGCAGTGTGTGATCAGCCACAAGTAACGCCATGTTCCAATCAATCCAAGAACAGCGATCGACTCCAGCGGAATCTCTCGCGCGCGATCTGGGAGGAAGATAAAAATGCAAAATGCTAATCCGAAATAGCACGCGACCACTGGCATCGCGCGAAGCAAACGCATCCCTAGAGAAACGTCATAGCGAATACTACTATCCATAAAACTTCAAGGTCTTTCAGCCTGATGATGTGCAAGGTGTGGTGAAGTCAGTCGTGTGAGGTCTGACGACGGCGGGGAAAAGCTGGCAGCTATTTTGGTTATTTCGAAGACAATGCAGGTTCTTTAGAAGACAAAGCAAGAACCTCGGCCTCTTGTGCGGCAGGAACCGCTCTTCGATGAGCTCCGATATCCCTAAGTTGATATCCCATCGCTTCGTCCAACCACTTCAGACCGAAACCGGTGCCGATCGCCATATCAAGCCGCAAGCCCGAAGGAATGTTCTCGGGCAGATCTTGAATATGTACTTTGATTGGAACATCGGTAGCGGTGTTTCCACGGAATTCGGCGTTGTAATGACCTTTTGCATACATCGCACGGTGACCAACAGCCGCCACGGTCCCATCGATGGTCAACTTCAACGCAGGGATGCGAATTTTTACTGGCTGACCTGGCAAAACTCTCGACGCTTGCCCGGCGGTAACCTGCCCAGCTGCCCAAGTTTCGCCCGGATGACTCAAACCAATCAATTCGTCGGCAACTTTGACAAATTGCCCTTGCTGAATGTATTTGACAAAAACCACACCATCGCGAGGAGCGACGACGTCCAGAGCGCCCTCATTCTGGCGTAGCACATCAAGGACTTGGGAAATCTCGACCAGTTCCGCTTCAGCAATTTCAAGCTCGGCTTCAATCCGGCCCAATTCGTCGTCAATCCGATCACCCAGAATTAGAATGTTGGACTTCGCGGCCTCCTTCGAGAAATCAATCTGCCGTACCAAATTCTGTTTGGTGATCATGATTGATTCTTCTTCAAGGAATTTGTTTTCAACTTCGTCCAGCTCCAGCTGTGTCACTGCACCCGATTCGAGAAAGGGCTTGAGTCTCTCGTAGGCGGCCTCAGCGCTCTTAAGCGCTTTTTCTGATGCTTCCATTTCAGCGAGAGCCACTTGTCGATCGAGATCCAATTTACGACTCGCGAATTCCAATTTCGCTTTAAAAGTCGCTCGTTGCTTCCGAAGCGCAACTACTTTAGCTTGCGCAGTCTGCTGTTCTGCTTCCAACTGCATGTTAGCTTGGGAAACTTCAGGATTGCTCAAACGAAGTAGCAGGTCGCCTTTGCGAACATGATCGCCTTCAAAAACAAAAACTTCGGAGACTTCTCCTTCGGCTTTTGAATTGACAGCAAGCCAGTTTCCGACAAGGGCCGCGTTACCGACGCTCAGCGAACTTCGTGAACGAAGGAAGAAGCCGGCCATGATGACCAGCCCAGCCATCGCTAGCACCATAATTAGCATCGCAAACGACTTCACATACGTTTTCTGCCCCAAAGCATCATTATTATCTGCGGCAGCCGCTTTGTCGGTGATCTTTCCGCTGGCCAATTCATCATAGGAACGAGCTTCTAGTTCCTCGTTGCCACTGCTGATTCGATTGCGATCTCTTAGATACTTTTGAAGTGATTCGGTTTGGACAATCGAAAGGTTGGCAAACGAGCAGGAAGATTCGTTCCCAATCATTTTGCGAACTCGGAACTCGACTGGCACTTGGCTATCGCCCAGGATCAAGATGCCCTGAGATTGAGTTTCTCCATCAGGCAGCTGGATCGGGGCAACAAAGCCAAACTCTGAAATTTCAGAAATTTGGAAACGGCGATCGCCTATAACAATAAATTCGTTCACGGGTGTATCGGGCATGGTTTTTCGCTTTATGGGACGTTCAATGGCAGCCAAAAGTCGGCGTAGATTCTCGGGTTGCAAGGAATGAGTGCAACTTCTATAAGCGGGGAACTTCGGTAGGCGAGGAGCGGATAGATATCGCGGGCCAATCGAGACTAGTTAGGGGTGCGGGAATATCAACCATTAAAATTGCTAATGCTAAATGAGAAAAATTGATTTAAAAATCAACCGCCAAGCTGTCTCTTACAAAAAGGCCGCGAATAGCTCCTTAAAAACCTACTGGGGTAGTTCATTTAACATAATGGAACACATGGCTTCAAAACGCATGTTTAAAACAATTGGCTTATTTTTTGCCCTAATGTTTGTGATCCAAACCACAGGTTGTGTTGTCGGACCCGATTTTGCACAGCCGGCCGCGTCTGGCGTGAAAGATGACTATCTGGCAAAACGGGCGGTTTCATCGAGCAGTTCGATCGCACTGTCTCAGTGGTGGCAAAATTTCAACGATCCGAAGCTGAATTCGTTGCTCCAACAAGCCCAATCGCAGAACCTTTCTTTACGTGAATCTTACGAAAGAGTGGTGCAAGCCCGCGCGAACGTCAGTTTGCAAAGTGGGCAACTCAATCCAAATGGCAGCCTCACTTCCGACTATTCGTACCGCAAGAACAGTCAAAACGCCCGCCAGTTCGTCGGCCAAAATGCAGGTGCGTTTAATTTATTCTCACTCGGTGCCGACGCATCCTGGGAGATAGATCTGTTTGGAAAGATCAGACGCAGCATTGAGGCGGCTGATGCAGAGTTGGCCTTTGAGCAACAGGACTACCAATCCATTCGCCAGACGCTGTTCGCCGACATCGTCAGTAGTTACTTGAATATTAGGCTATTGCAGTCGCAGGCCCGTCTGATCGAGGAGAGCCTAAACACACAAACCGAAACATTGGCTCTGGTGTCTCAACGGATGGAGGCCGGCGTTTCGACGGAGCTGGATCGCACGCAAACTGAATCGTTCCAGCACCGCACCACCGCTTTGTTGGCTTCGATACGCCAGCAAGTCGAGGTGGAATTCAACAACTTAGGTCTTTTGCTGGGGCAAGCTCCCGATATCGCGATTCGAGAATTCGTAGGCATGGCTCCTCTTCCAGCCATCCCTCCGATACCACACATGGGGCTTCCTGCGGACCTGCTTCGTCGTCGACCGGACGTGATTCGACAGGAGATGGCCGTACGGGCAGCCAGTGCTCGAATCGGAATTGCGGAGGCCGATTTATATCCTCAGCTATCGTTGCTGGGAACGATCTCCGTGAGATCAACGAATATTTCTGGACTGTTTGAAACGGCAGGATTGGATTTCGATATTGGCCCGAGCTTTAGTTGGAATCTTTTTCATTTTGGTCGAATCTTCAATAACATTGAAATCCAGCAGGCTCTCTGGCGTCAGTCGATCGCCCGTTACCAAGACACGGTGCTGAGCGCCGTCCGTGAAGTTGAGGATGCGATCGTCAATCATCAAGGCAACCTTGATCAATTCGAGTCCTTCGATCGTGCAAGAGTCGCGGACGAGAAATCGGTTCAGCTGAGTCTAGAACGATATCGCGCAGGCAAGGCCAATTTCCAACGGGTCTTGGATGCACAACAGCAATTGCTGAACGACCAAAGACAAGGCTACGTCGCCCAAGCGGCAGCGATTACTCAACTCGTCCGTTTATATAAGGCTCTTGGCGGAGACTGGGAACTCGGTGGTGGAAACATCGCTGTTTCCACATCAGATTTTCCAACCGAGGCTGCAATAGAAGTGTTCGATGCTTCGGCCGGCCCGATCTACAGCGCACCTATGTTCAACGAACCAAATAGCAACCCGAATTTTACGGATCCAGTTTTCAACAATCCAGTCATCTCAGCCCCGGCTTACAGCGAACCAAGCTATCCTTTAGATGATCCCTCTATCCTAGATGATGACTTTACTTTGAATTTTGAGGATTTCGATTCACCGTAGAATCGCAGCTACCCCAGAGGTGACAATCCACCGCACGACAATCCACCTCACTATTGGGCGGAAGTGGATTAAGGGCAACCGACTCCGCAAGTTGGATCCCGGAATATTTCCCTGTTAGAGCAAGCCTCTTCCCGGACTTGAGCAGTCCAGCATTGCCCGTAAGGCCGGTTCCCATCGGCCTTTTTAGAAATGTTGGAGCGTGGCTAGTGGCAACTGGCCCAACGAAAAAGGGAACTGAGCAGGCTCAACTCTTAAGTTCTCAACTCTTAAGTCGAAGTTGACTTAAGCTTCAGTTGATTCTCATAGACCATGCGGCATTTATCGCACAGCTCGAGATGCTTTTCGATTTTTTCGATTGTCTCTTGATCGTCGATGGTATTCTCGACGTATTCGGGAACGGCGAAAACAACGTCAATGCAATTGATGCCGCCAAAATTGAAGTTAGCAACAGGTGCAGTTGCGCCCGTGACAGAGCCACCGTTTCGCTCTGGTTCCCGAGTTGCTAAATACGTGGCGCCGCCAAGAACAGCCACGCCTGCGGCCGTTGCGGTGCCGACGAGTAAATTTCTGCGCTGGAGATTCACCGCTGGCTTCGCGGTGCGGCTTACCATCGCTGAGTCAGCGACCCTTTGGATTGCGCCCGGCGGGCACTTCGCCCATAGTTTGTCTTGATTGTTTGGTTTGGTCATCGCTCTGGTCCGTGGAAATGGTCTAAGATCTATTTTATTATAGAACACGCTTAATTCGTGTCAGTTACCTACTACACTTGCTTTTGGTTAAATTATTCACAGTCCTAGCTTAATATTTGTAAATCACGGTTTCAGGGGACGTCCCGCAGGGGTCTTGGCTCGACCGTCGTCAAGGGATTGAGGTTTCACTCCATTCACATTTGGCATCGGCTCGTTAACTTCCTTCGCCAGTTTGGCAAGATCATTAATCACTATTCGCCGTCGCGCGATCGTTACAAGGTTTTCATTCTGCAGCTGCCCCAGAATGACGGTTACCGTTTCCCGAGTGCTGCCGATAACACTGGCCATTTCTTGATGAGACAATCGGATCTTAAGTACGACACCATCTTCGCAGGCTTCCCCATACTTCTCAGCCAACTCGATCAAAAGATGAACCACTCTTTCGCGATTGGATCTGAACAAGAGATTTCTTAACCGCCTTTCGATCTTTTGGCGACGAAGACCGATTAGTTTGGTGACGCTGATGACGATTCTTGGATACTTGCGAACCAAAGCTTGAAGCTCGCGCTTGGGAATCATGATTAGCGCTGATTTTTCCGCGGCCTCGGCATATTCGTCCCTCTGTTGACTGTCCAAAAGGGCTAACTCGCCAAAAACTTCGCCGGCGTCAACAAAATCAATGATGGCTTGCTTGCCTTCAGGCGTCGAGTGACAAATCTTCACTCGACCCGAAGCAACAAGAATGACTCCGTCAGGCGATTGTGAAGGAAGATAGATGGGCTCGCCACGTTTGAGCTTACGCATCCGCGATTGGCGTTCCAACCACGCAATGTCTTCGGGCGCAACCTGATCAAACAAGTTGCAATTTTTCATATACCAAAAACATTCAGCCATGTGCTCTCCTGACCGTCCCGGTCGCGCTGTCGGGAAAATTAGTTATCCCTCAGATAAGCCTCGTCAGCGAAAACACAACCTATGAATTCCATCGGCGGTCGCTGTCTAATCTATCTTATACAATCAGCGCTATTTTGCGACAGGCGACTGAATGATTTTTCGCAGGCCGGCCGTTTCGGCAAGATCAGCGATGTTAAACACGGTTAGATCGCAAGGCGTCACAAGTTCTTACCCAACATACTCACCGTTGCCAGAGAAACCGTTATTTCTAATAAAATTTGATGAATTCAAAGGGCACTCCAACCTTCCTATCTCAGCAGTATTGAAATGTATCCTGCCTAACTGTTTTTCAAATTAAATTGTGTGATGCCTTACCGTGAATAAAATATCCAAGAAAATTTAATTAGTTTGGCCCTTTCGGTGAGGTGCTGTCCCGATGATTCCTCTACTCTCGTCCCTCGCCGCCGCTGGATTCGCAAGCCTTTCCGAGCCTTTCGCGACCGCGGCGAAAGGAATTTGAAACGTTAATCACTTATAAGGGTCCTCTATGAAAACGCTGAAACTCGTCCTTTGCGCGGCATTAAGTTGCTGCGCTATCAACCTCGCAAACGCTCAACAACAGGTACAGGTATCTTTCGAGAACCTTCAACCATCTGACGGGTTCTATCTTACGCCTGTCTTCGCTGGGTTTCACGACGGAAGCTTTGACATCTTCGACGCGGGAACTGCTGCTTCTCAATCTTTGGAGCTTGTCGCTGAAGACGGCATGTTCGGAATGCTGCAATCCGACTTCACCGCAAACGGTGCCGGCCAGCAAGGCTTCTACACCAGCCCAGGCGGATTCGCAGGCGCTCCCCTGTTCGATCCAGGTGAATCGGTTTCTCAAGTCTTCTCCCTTGATACAAATTCGCGTTACCTCAACTTCGCTGCGATGCTGCTCCCTACCAACGACAACTTCATTGGGAATGACCTCGCTCTCGAAATTCTAGATGCTGCCGGAGCATTCACCGGCAACCAGACCATCGACTTCACTCTGAACGATGTCTACGATGCGGGCACCGAAGATAACACTGCCACAGGCCTACCCTTCTCGCCTGTTGGTGGAACTGATACTCCTACAGTCGGTGGCGTCATTTCTTCCATCGACCCTGCGGCTGATCTTGCTGTATTCGATGGTCTTGCGACCGCAAATGGTACAAACATCAACCTTGCCAGCGCCCTGAGTGCTCCTGTTTTACGTTTAACGATTACCGCAGTACCAGAGCCATCAAGCTTGGCACTGTTTGGTGTATGCGGATTGGCAGCTGTCCTCAGAAGACGTCGATAGATTTCGACCTTCTAACTTGATTGAAACAAAACAGCCAGCAGGAAGATTTCTGCTGGCTGTTTTTCTTTTGTTGCCCCTGGCAATTTCCATCTCTTGAGAACTCTTCCTCAGATCAAATGCAGCGTTAATTTTTGAGTAGTGGATGAGGCCACGAATCCTGCGGCTGCATTAAACGATGTACTAAAGGCAAAATCAAAGGGTAAAGGAGGGGCAGGACTCGTTGCCTCATCCACCACCGCAAAACCTAAATTTAAGTTGGAACACAGCACTAGTGCGCTCAACTTCCCGGACGGCGTCTGTGGTTCGCTTGTCGAAAATTTGTTGGTGATCTTGCGGAACTGGTTCACGGCGATCAGTGCTACGATCAAGATGACCAGGACCGCGAAAAAATTATTGACACGACGGTTGCGAAAACCTTTCATTAGCGCGCCGTTATTGGCCATGACCAGTAATCCCACCGCAATGATAGGTAACAACAATCCATTGGCAACTTGAGCCAAGAGAATGGTTTCTTTAGGGCTGCTCCCAAATTGGACAGCGCAG
>CALDEW010000234.1 GCA_937942355.1 uncultured Pirellulaceae bacterium
TCACCTTGCTCGTTGCCCCCCAAAACAACTCCGAAATACTGAGATGTGACATTCGTCAAAAGCCGACGTTTGCTATAGCCACCACCCGCAAGGGGATAGCAAAAGCCGGCACTGGCAAGCCAGTGGGCACCCACGACGGACTCCAGGTTCGCTAAGTCCCTCGGTCACATCGACTGAGGTCGCCTTGGTGAAGTGCCCTCAGTCTGGCCGACCGATGCGCGTTAGCGAGGATCGAGTCACCGTAGCCGAATTCGTTAGTCCCGAAGGGACGGCAGGTTGTAGCCACGGGTGCAAACCCGTGGATTCGCAACAAGATCAGCAAGCCCCAAAGGGGCGACATGAATCCGGTGCGCGAACGTTCCTGTCGTCCCTTCGAGGCTGTGAATTTTTGCATTTCCTGCACTGACATTGCTGTAGCTGGTTGCTGGCGCTAAATTTTCATCTATGAAAAAAAGCAAGCGAGCGCAGCGTGGCAATGCCCGAGTCAAACTTCCGGAACGCCATCAGGTCGAGATGCAATTGATGTCGCTCGACGAGATGGTTCGCAGTGACGCATTCGTGCGAACCGTCGTAAAGTACGTGGATTCTCTTGATTTGAGCGAGCTTTACGATCGCATTAAAGCGACCGTCGATCACGTCGGTCGTGATCGAATAGATCCGCGAATTCTATTTTCACTTTGGTTGTTCGCAACGCTGGAGGGAATCAACAGCGGTCGCAAAATTGCCGAGTTGACTGAACGAGATGTCGCCTACATGTGGATCTGCGGTGGGGTCTCGGTGAACTATCACACGGTGTGTGATTTTCGAAAAGATCATGGGGAACTTGTGGAACGGATTCTTACTGATTCCATAGCAGTGCTTCATCAGCACGACCTGGTCAAATTGGAGACCCTCGCTCAGGATGGAATGCGAGTTCGCGCTTCTGCTGGCTCTGGCTCGTTCCGACGCCAAGGTAAACTCAAAGAATGTCGCAAGTTAGCGGAGCTGTATCTCCAGCAACTCAAGGAAGAGTCCGATTCAGATGACGACGAAGGCAAAGGGGGGCGTTCGGCACGTTTGCGAGCAGCCACAGAGAAGTTGGAGCGTATCGAGCAAGCATGTCTTGAGATGGAAGGCCTGCAAGAACGGTACATCAAACGCAACAAAACCAAGAGCACAGAGCATCATCGTAGTGAACCACGAGCTTCGACAACCGATCCTGAGGCGCGACGGATGAAGATGGGTGACAACGGGTTTCGCCCAGCCATGAATGTTCTGTTTTCCAACGATGTCGACGCACTACTGATTGTGAACGTCGATGTAACGAATGTCGGAAGCGACGCTGGCCTGCTTGCTCCAATGTACCATTCGGTGTGTACAACCTATGGAACGGTTCCGAAAAAGTACCTCGCTGACGGTGGCTTTTCGAAAAAGAAAGGCGTTACGGAACTGGAGAAAAACGGAACCCATTTTTACGGGAAGCTTCATGCTGAACGAAAGCAGTTGGAGGCAGGCAAAGATCCTTATCAAGCTCGGTCGAGAGAGAATGGCTACTTTACCGCGTTTCGTGAGCGGATGGGCACTCAAGAGGCCCAGGATATTTACCGTAAACGTGCTGCAGCTGCGGAATTTCCAAACGCTGTCTGTCGAAATCAAGGACTCCGACAATTCTCTGTGCGCGGTATCGCGAAAGCCAAGGCCCAAGTGATGTGGCATGCTCTTGCTTACAACTTTCGGCGATTCGGGAAGTTGGTTGACGAAAAAACAGGACGAACATATCGGGAGATTTTGATGGCCATCTGACAAAGCAACGCCAGAGAAGCAGGAATCTGATTCAAAGATGCCACCCAACGAAAATCCTTGGGGGCAATTGAAAAAAAACCGATCCGAATAGCGATCAATTTTTAAACAATCTCTTCACGGGACAAGCCAAACGTCGATCTGGCTAAACTTTCACAGCCTCTTCGGGACTAACGGCGTTTTGAGGTTTGAGTTCCATGGGCTCGCGCCCATGGCTACAGCATGCCGCCACTTCGTGGCTGGTCTGTTGGAGTCCAGCCTTTAGGCTGTTGCACTGCCGAACGACTCAGGCAAGATGCCTAAGCCACAAGACATCGGTCACATCGACCGATGCACGTCGGATGGATCGTTGGAGTTCAGGCTTTCGCCTGCAGTGAACAGCCAGAGCCCGCAAGATTCACTCGCTGGCGATTCATGCTTGTCACTCGCTGGCGCTTTCGGCTTGGACTACCAAAGCCACCCGATGCACACAGTACGCGACCAGCACCGACACGGCAAAGAACACGAAGATATTCCCGGGGAACGGAACTCGCTGCCATTGCGGCCATTTCAACATTTGAATGTGAACCAGATAGACCTCCAGCGAAATAGCGCTCAGACCCGCGATCGCCTTCCAAACCCACGGCACCCGCTTCAAGCTCGCGACAAACTGAGGATGCGAAATCACGCCGAACAAATGCATCGAAAACGCAATCGCGATCGCAAAGTAGATCGGAAACAACCAGGGGCAAATTCCGAACTTCGCCATCGCCAGCTTGCTGCCCACATATCCCAGCAACAGCCCCAATAGCAACAAACCGTCACGTGCCATTTGTAGCGATCGCCCCTGCTCTTCTCTCTCAGTCAGGGGGCGCACCATCACGCACCCCAGCAACGTCATCGCCAAAAACACCAACCACAGAAACAGTGGATTCAATTGGCCCGTCTGGAGCGGAGCGGGATTCGCAAGCAACGCACGAATATCCGGCACCGCACTGGCCGCGATCGCGAGCAATAGCAACACAGGAAGCCCCCACTGCTCGGCCTTGGTCGGCAAACGCAATACCCAATAGATCACGAGATAAAAGACAAGGATCTTGGTCACGAAGTGATACT
>CALDEW010000235.1 GCA_937942355.1 uncultured Pirellulaceae bacterium
AGCGCCGACAGCAACAAATTGAACCCGCCGCGCCCCATCAAAAACGTCGACGCCGAGAACAACATCATGAAGAAACCAATTCTGGCCACCATGGCGACCGAGCGCGAGATAACATCGGCGACGCCCATCGTGGAGGTATCACGGCAGCGGATGTGAGTGATTTCATGAGCCAAAATTCCGGCCATTTCACGATGATCCATCATTCGAATGATTCCGTCGGTGATTCCCACCGCCGCCGTGTCACCTTGTCCCACGGCGAAAGCGTTGGCCATTTTGCTGGGAATGTAATACAGAGCCGGAATCGGCGACAGTTCCGCTCGCTGGCACAGCAGCACGAAGTTGTCGTACAGCTGCGGCGATTGGTGTCGCTGAATCGGTTGGGCTTTGTACATCTTCATCACCATGGCCGTGGTGGCCTTGCGGGCGAAGAACAGGCCGCTGAGCGTGAAGGCCAGCGATAGATAGACGCCCATCATGCCAAACAGCGTCCAAGCAGAAAACGCAACCAAAATGAGAAGGGCAACGATCAGTAAAACGCTTTGAGTCCAGTTGGATCCCCAATGGTGTTTTGGTGAGAGGGTAGGTTGCATGGATATGTGTTGTTGGGGCGTCTGTTTGTACTTTGTGGCATGCAGCTAACGTTTCCGCTTAAAGGGCTACGAACACGTAGGGCCGGTTCCTACCGGCCATCGCCAACGTTTCCAGAATGGGTTTACTTAGGCCGGCCGGTGGGAACCGGCCCTACTCGAACGACTACTTAATTGTATCGGCGAATGCCCGCATGTCTTTATCATAGTCATCCAAACGTTCTTGGAGTTGCTTCTTCTGGGCGGCCAAGTCCGTGATCTCATCTTTTGGCACATGGGTGAACATGTAAAACTTGACCTTGGGTTCAGTGCCTGATGGACGTGCTGCCACGTAGTTACCTTCGACGTTGGTTTCAAAAATGAGTAGGTTGCCAACAGGGCCCTTTATCTTTTCAACCGAACCGTCTGCCATCTTCCGCTCAAGAACGCTGTAATCGCGTACGCTGACAATGTCCAAACCGCCCAGAGATTTTGGAGGATCAGAGCGGAAGGTCTTCATCAACTTCTCCATCCGCTTCATACCGTCGGAGCCTTCCATCTGAATGTTGATCAGACGTTCGGAGTGCAGGCCGTATTTTTCATACAGTTGATCCATGTGCTGGTGCAGCGAAATCCCTTTGGCTTTCACTTCGGCAGCCAATTGAGCCATCAGCATACAAGCCACCGCACCGTCTTTATCGCGGCAGTATTGGCCCACCAGATATCCGTGCGATTCCTCGGTGCCGAAAATGAAGTTCTCCGGACCCTCGTCGTCCATCACGCTGCAAATCCACTTGAACCCGACCAAGTTTTCGTACTTGCAACCAATGCCATACGCATCGCAAGCGCGTTTGAGCATCAACGTTGTCACCAAAGTGGTAACGATGTAATTTTCGCTGCTGAGATTGCCGGCAGCCTTACGTTTCTCCATCACAAAATCGCCCAGCAACACGCCTAACTGGTTGCCGTTGAAGGTCGCCCACGGCCCCGCGGGATCAGTCGTGACCGGGGCGGCGGCACCTAAGCGATCACAATCAGGATCCGTTGCCATAATCAGTGCGCTGCCGTTGCCTTGGGCGTGTTCGATGATGGCGTCGAAAATGGCCACGTTTTCTGGGTTAGAACTATGGCCAGGAACATTAGGGAAGTCACCGTTGGGCTCACGATGGGGTTCGTAGATTTCGACCGATTCGAAACCAACTTTTTCCAGCAGGGTGCGAACATTGGCTTCGCCCACCCCATGAAGTGGGCTGTAGATGATCTTAAGATCGCGCGGGCCTTCGAAACTGTGTTTTAGATGTTCGTTCAGAAACGCTTTGTCGGTCTCTTCGGTGACAATGTGAATCTTCTTCTCAGCCAGAGCTTCTTCAAAGTTAGCGACCGTAATTTCGTTGACCTGGTTGACCTTGGCAATAACGGCGCTGTCGTGCGGCGGAATCAACTGAGCTCCCGTCGACCAGTAGGCCTTCACGGCGTTGTCGCTCGGTGGGTTGTGACTGGCAGTGACCATGATGCCGCAGTCACAGTTTTTGTAACGAATCAGATACGACAATTCGGGCGTACTGCGGTAGTCGTCGATGAAATAGACTTCAAAACCATTGGCGACCATAATCCCCGCACACAATTCAGCGAACTCGCGCGAACGGTGCCGCGTGTCATAAGCGATGGCAAACTTCCAAGGCCCTTTGGGTTTGACTTCCTTCACGTAATCCGCCAAGCCCTGGGCGCTTTCACCCATCGTGCGGGCGTTGATCGCGTTGCTGCCGAAGGGATACATCTTGCCGCGGCGGCCGCCGGTTCCAAAGGGAATCACCGTCCAAAAGACATCGTCCAGCTGTTTCCATTTCTCTTGGTCGATGTGTTCAATGATGCCAGCGACGTAGTCAGAGTATTTGGGTTCGGTGAGCCAGCAGAGCAGGTTTTGTGCGGCCGCGGGCGTGATCTTCTCAGCCGATTTTGCGTCCTCGACAAGTGCTTTGTACTGGTCGATATCGTGAGTCGTGT
>CALDEW010000236.1 GCA_937942355.1 uncultured Pirellulaceae bacterium
ACCAAATGCCCCAAGTGAATGGGCCCATTGGCATAGGGCAGGGCGGCGGTGACCAGGATCTTGCGCCTGTTCGGTTTGTTCGGTTTGCTCATCGTCTTTCCATTTCGTGTTTCCCTACGATCAGCCGATCATTCTAAGCAACTCAAGGCAAAGACCACAGGCGGCAATGGAGACAATCAGAAAGAGCAATATGTTCGGTCCATAAAAAGATGGAGCCACACCACGAGCGCAGCTCCATCTCGGTCAGCCCGACGCGCAATCGTGCACGCGATCCGCGTCAGCTAAAGAAGATTTTTCACACCAAGTCCGCTATTTCCCAGCCTCACACTCAGCAATCAGCGCGTCAATGCTGGATAGATCTTCGCCACCAGCGGCCTTGATACGTTTCAGATAAGGAAGCGCTTCGTCGTATTCCTTCAGCTCAACAAGACTGCGAGCGATCCCCCAAGTCAGCGCGTCGGGCGGTCCGGAGTCCTTCTCCTGAGTCTTCCAAAGCTTGACCGCTTTTTTTAGGTCACCATTATTCTTGAAGCAACGTGCCAGCCCGTTGACGTAGCCGCCATGCTTCGGATTGACCTTAACCAAGCGTTCAAAGATCGGCTGAGCCTCGTCTGTGTTACCTTGATTGAGTAGCGCAAACCCCAATCCATTGGCCGACGAGTCCATCTTGGGGTCCTTCTCAAGCGCCATTCGAAACAACTTTTCTGCAGCGGCGTAATTGCCTGATCGGAACTCATACCAACCTTTTGCGGAAAGCCCACCAGCACTCCATCCCGACCTATCAGGCTCCCCATTCTCTGTAGCCGCGACCTGCGCGGGCTCGGGTTCGGCCGGCTCGATCTTTTTACGCAGCTCCGGGTTGAGCGTTTTTGTCCGCGCGGCTTCGGTCATCGCATCGATCAACCCTCCATCTAAGCCGCTGTGTGTAGGCGTCTTTAGCTTTACCAACATCGTTTTGGCTTTTCCGTAGTCTTGCTGCAACAGATAAATTCTTGCCAATCCGTATGTCGCAGCCGACGCTCCTTTTTTCATCGCACGGCGTAGAAAAGGTTCCGCCAAATCGTACTCGCGTCTGGCAAGATAAGCCTGTCCAAGCCCGTTTAGCCCGCCAGCGTTGGCCCCGTCGAGTTTCACACACTTTTGAAATGACTCGATCGCCGAGTCGTATTTCTGTTGGCCAATCTGGCTCCAGCCAAGCCCATTCCAATGGTTCGCACCTTTGGGCTCGGTGGCTACCGCTTTGAGAAATTTCTGCTCGGCGGCGCCTGAATTACCCGATTGCCACAGCGCCCAGCCGTCTTTGCTTAACTCTTCTGGGCTTTCCGAACTTTTCGCCGTCGCTAAATTTTGTGAAGCTTTTGAACTATCATCAGGATTCAAATCCTGATTGAACAACACGACAAAAAACAATCCAACCATAACAGCCATCGCTAATCCTCCGTAGAGTAAGTTTCTTCGCAAACGCTGTTTCTGCTCGCGCTTCAACGACGCTTGCAAGATCGGGTCCATGGTTGTCATGGCCTGATCCAGCTTCTCTTCTTCAGCAGGTCGATCTTCCGTCATTGTCTCGTGCATTTTCTCGACCATCGGCTAACCTTGTTTTCCTCTCAAAGATCTTCTCTAAATCTGTTTGATAATGTCAGCAACGTGCTGCGAAATCGCTGGTGCTGGATCCGCCTTGCCCCCCGCCTTTTTCTTTTTCCCCGCGACGTCGCCCAGAGCTTCTTCTTTTTTACCCTCATGCTGTGCCGCGATTTCATCACGCAGCGCCGCGATGACTTTATCCAAGCGACTTCGCACCGTTGGATAAGAGACGCCAGCGTGTGTCGCGATCTCCTTCAGATTGCCACTGGCCAACACGAACATCTCGATAAATCGTTGGTGAGCCGTCGGCAGATTCCCCAATGGAACTGGAGGAAAATCGCCCCGGACCTCGACCTGGCAACGTTCGCAGCGGCAAGCAACGACATTCAGCGTTTTGTCGCAGTAAGGACATTCGTTAGTTATCGGCAAATCGCTCATTAAACAATATTTACCAACAACATTTAAAGCTGTCAATTATTTAAACTAAAACAAAACAAAAACTAAACATTGTTCAACAATAAAGAAATCGCCTCAATGTGCCTCCACGGTGCAATTTCCTCCGTTTTTGGCAATTTTCGAAAAATCTGCGGGGATATTAAGCCGGTCTACGACTTATATGATGTAGTCCGAACCACTAACCGCCGAACCCTTTACCACCGCAAGCTTGGATGCCAGAAACGACCTCCATCGATTGGCCTGAGATGCTCAGACACCACGAGCCTTGGCTCCGTAAGGTGTTGCGATGCCGCATCGGCGACGCCCACGCGGTGGATGACCTATTCCAAGAAATCGCCGTCGCAGTTTTTCGCCAACTAGAGATTCGGGACAACACAAATCGCGCCGAAGGAACTCAACCACGCCAAGACCGGAACTCGTTGAAGAAAACGCTGCCGGAAAATCCCGAAAAGGTCGGACCGTGGCTGTACCGCGTCGCGATCCGGCAAGCGATCAACTTTCATCGAAAACAGTCACGCAAATCACAGCCGCAAATCGTCAGCGATCTAGTGGTGCCATCGCGCTCACCAGAACCGCTCGATTGGATGCTCGATCAAGAATCCGATCAAACGCTCGCGCGGTGCATCGAACAACTAAATCATTCGGATCGCGAAATTTTGATGCTGAAATTTACCGAGCAATGGAGCTATCAACAATTGGCGGACCATTTAGGCATTTCGGTTCGCGCTGTCGAACATCGCTTGCTCAAGGCGCGTAAGAAACTAAGAGAACTGTTGGTGTCCGCACATCAACAGCCAGGGGAGCAAAAATGATAGACGAACATACACTTCAAAAACTGGTTGATGGCGAACTTGAGAACGATAAGATCCGGAGCCTTCTGCGCGACGCCGATCAAGCGGGCGGTGTTGGAAATCAAACGCACTGGAAACAAATGGCCGTCGCGTTCGCCGAAAATCAACTGATCCAAAGAAGCTTTGGCAATTTCAATTCGGCAATGGATTCATCACCTACCAGCGCTAACAATGCCGACAGCTTGAATGCTTCACCGACGCGCCAAAAGGAAACTGCGTTCTCAGAAAATCGCGTGCTGTGGAACTTTGTGTTGGCCGCCAGTTTGATGATCGGCGCGGCGCTGCTATATCAGAACTTCCCTTCCACCGAGGAGACTTTGACACCTCCCAATGTCGCTAAGACCACCACCTCCAACGCGTCTGACACAGATGTCATCCCGGGTGATAATCAAAAACAATTGCTTCCATTCAATCAACGTACATTGGTCGCGCTAACTCCAGATCATCAGTTAAATCCTGACCAGCTGCCGTCCGCTTTTGGCCGAAAAGGCCAGCAACAGGTTCCGTTATACGACGCCAAACGCTTTGACCGTCGTCAACTGGATCAACTCCGGAGCAACGACAGCACAGCCAAACGCGCTTGGTTTGACCAAGTCATCCCGACCGGCAGTTTCAACGACCAAATGGTGGCGGAGTATGAGAAAGCAGGCTTATTAGTCGATCAAGACATCGAGTTTTTATCGGGACGATTGGATGACGGTCGAGCCTACATGATCCCCTACCGAAGCGTTCGGTTCACCTCCGGGCAATAAAATGAAATGGTCGAGTCCCCGATCTGCTATGAATTCTCATGCGAACATGAGTAACAAAACCACAACCCATTGTTTTTCAACAAACCACCTTTGCGCGAAGGAAATAATATGAACACCAAATCAATCACCAACTTGGGTACGCTGGTTGCCTGCACTTTATTAGCGGGCGGCTCCATCGCGACGGCTCAAGACATCGAATTCATGGGCAAAAATGGCGAAAAGGTCCAACTGACGCCCAAGGTCGAAGCCTTGCCCGGCGATCCACCGGCAATCCAAGCCCCACACGCTCGGCTAAACAAACGCAAACTTGGTCTTGGAAACATCGGTGACCTAAGCGGACGCACGTTCACCGTCACCGATTCCGATGGTAACACAAAAGAAATCAATATCGACAACGCCCGCAGCGTCAGCGTCAACCGTTCCTTCAGCACGGTGATCGTTAACGGTGAGCGCGAAGTCAGACAGGGAGGCACTGCGATCGTCATCGACGCCGATGGGCAGCGCTATGAAATTGACCTTGGCCAACTCGACGACAATAACAACGAGGGAAAGCCAATCGAGGCCACACCGGTCGAGGTTAAGAAGAGCTATATGATTGGCGTCTTTTGTGAACCGGTGCCTGAAATGCTGCGTAGCCAACTGGACCTTGGCGAAGGCGTCGGTTTGATGGTGAAACACATTCAAGAGGGCAGCCCTGCATCAGTGGCGGGCTTGGAGAAGTATGACATACTTTTGCATGCCGACGACCAATCACTTTCGACGGTCGCCGATTTGTCGTCCGTGGTCACTGAGACCGGCGCACAGTCCCAACCCTTTACCTTAACCGTCATGCGTCGCGGTGAAGAGATCCCAATCGAAGTCACCCCGACCGAGCGCGAGATGACGGCAGGTTTGATGCCAGGCGGATTGCCGATGGGGGGCTTTGAAATGAATGACATGGGCCCTGGGTTGATCTTCGGCGGTGATTTAGACGGTGACATAATGGAGCAAATGCAGAACCACATGCAGCAGGTGCGCGAACAAATGAAACGCATGGACGGCTTGCTTCAGAACAGAGGACTTCCTTTAGAACTGCCCGATATCCCCATGCAACCGGTCCCCAAACAACAGATCCGTTAATCACCCTTGATTGAAGTGTCAGCCTTCAAACAATGGGCCCTCCGAGCCCGAGCATCAAATGCTCGGGCTCTTTTCCGTGGAATAAGGCAACTATTTTTTTTCTTTGTCACAGTTTTTCTTTGTCACAGTTTAGTGTGTAGGAGTGGAGCGAAAATATTCCAAAGCGGTGCTGTGGTACCGCACTCCAAATACGGGCATTTGGAGTGGCATTTGGAGTGGCATATGGAGTGGCATATGGAGTGCGGTGGCATGACACCGCTTTAGGATATTTGGAATATTGACGGCGACCGTTGGATGATTCATCAACCATCACCGCTCAATCAACTTAAGACGGCTGAAGTACAACTTTCTTTTTATTTTACTTCTTCAACACATCCGCCGCGATCGACATCCGGGGAGCAGCAGTGGGGACCTGATCGATTAAATTACCCGCCGACAACACGACTCGTTTTGCCTTCTCCTTGAACTCGGGCAGCCCGGCGGCTTCGGCCAAGTAAATCAAATTCTGCGCACTGACGCTGCTGCCTGAGGGCACCGCGCCGTCGATCGTACGTTTGGTGCGAAACAGCAGCGTTTGATGATCGCTGGCGGTGTAGAAGTAGCCACCCTTTTCCGTATCTTCGAACCATTGATCCTGCACTTTCTGCAGCGCGACCGCCTCCTCCAGCCAGCGCTGATCGCCATTGGCACGGTGAATCGCAATCAAACCATCAATTAGATTCGCGTAGTCGGTTAGATACCCGTTCAGTTGAGCTTCACCGTTGGTGTAAGTGCGATACAAACGCCCCTCTTTATTTCTTAGCGACTTCAATACAAAGTCAGCCGCCTTAGCCGCAGTTTCAACGTAGGACTTGTTATCCAAGATTCGGCCCGCATCGGCGAACCCTCGAATCATCATGCCATTCCACTCGGTCAAGACCTTCTTATCAGTCGCCGGCGCGACACGACCTTCGCGTACCTTGAGCAACTTTGAATTCATCGGAGCCACTTTCTCCAGCAGCTGCTCAACAGACAACTTCGCGCCGTTGGCCGTCGATTCAAATGGAAACTTCAACTGCGGTGCGTAGTATTCGTTCTCGAAATTAGGCGCCTCGTTGATTCCATAAACCGAAGCATAGAACTTAAATTCTTCGTCCGTCAAAGCCTCTTCGAGTTCCCTCTTCTCCCAACGGTAGTACTTACCTTCTTCGCCCTCGGATTCCGCATCGAGCGAACTGTAAAATCCACCCTCGGGCGCCGCCAGATCGCGCGACACCGATCGCAAGATTCCCTCGACCGCCCATTTGTATTGGGGAGCCTTGGTCAGTTGGTACAGCTGTGCATAGACGGTTGCCAACTGCCCGTTGTCGTACAGCATCTTTTCGAAGTGGGGAATCGCCCAAAACCGATCGACACTGTAACGATGAAATCCGCCGCCCAAGTGGTCGTAGATCCCGCCCATCAGCATGCGCTGGCACGTGTTCTCCAGCATCGTTTTGGCCGACTCATTGCCTTCGGTCGCCAGATAGCTAAGAAACATCAGGTTCGAAGCTTCAGGGAACTTGGGCCGGTTGGGACTTGCCGCACTAAATCCAAAGCCACCAAACTGTATATCGTGACTTTCGGTCAAGGATTCCAATGCGTCGGTAACCCAGCGCGATTGAATGGCCGTTGGCAGCTCCTCGTCTCCGCCAGAAAGTTGCTCCTGAGTCACCTGGGTAAGCACTTTGGCGCTTGATTTGACTGCATCCGGCTTGGTCTTCCACGCGTTATCCAGTTTCTTGATGACTCCCAAGAATCCTGGCGATCCCTGACGATCGCCGTCGCGCGCTGGAAAGTAAGTGCCACCAAAAAACGGTTGCGTATCGGGCGTCAGGAACATCGACAGCGGCCAACCACCGCCTCGACCGGTCCGCATCATCTGATTGAATACGTTTAGACTCTCCATGTAGATTTCGTCCACATCAGG
>CALDEW010000237.1 GCA_937942355.1 uncultured Pirellulaceae bacterium
CGGTAGCAGATTTTGATGCATCGGCTGCAAGGTTAGCTTTGACAAGGACGTCGCCCGATACGGCGGTGAACAGGCCGAGAATGGCGAAGACGAGGATTTGAATAATGATGAGGCGCACCAGTCCCTGAATGTAGCCATCAAAAATCGACTTAGTTGCGCCAAGATATGCCCAGACCAAAAACAGCGGTGCGAGCGCGAGAAAGAGCGCCAGAAACATCTTGGCTAGGGTGAGTAGCGCGAAAGCAATCCCGACGACGAGCATGGTGACGAGGATGACCAAGAAGCCGGAGATCACGGCTTCCAGTTCAGGTCCAGAAAGGGCGGCTCCGCTGATGACCTCACCTTTTAGTTTATTCGTTACTTCAACAACTTTCTCGTAATATTTTTCGAGAATTGTCGCGAAGCCCGTCGTCTTGTCGTATGCACCTGATCCAGCGAAGCGAGTTACGATAATAATGCCGATGTTCTCGCCGAACTTGACGAGGAACGGGTAGACATAGCTTGACCAGACCAGCCCGCCGGTAACGACACTGTAAATGAGTGAAGAGCGAGCGACGAAATAGACAAACCCCATCGTGTCAAAGACCCGTGTCACGGCCATCTTCAAGACATAAAAGGCCAGCGTCACCGCGATGAGCAGTGCAAGGAAGGGACCGACTTCGGTCGCTAATTTCAGTGCCGTAATGTTGGTCAGCAGGGCCAGCGCGCTGTCCATCTTGCTGGTGAATGTATTGATGATTTCAAACATCGTTATTCACCGTCTGCTTTTCGTTTTTTCTCACAGGCTTGAAGTTTTGAGGTCAGGTAATGGTCGCGTCGTTGTCGTGTTAAGGCTGTGTCTGTTCGTGTGAATAGATCACGGCTGGCCGGTTCGCTATTTAGTTGGTACTTTTCGGGAATATCGTCATAGCTTTCCGCCTCGGTATCCATTGCAGGGAGCGAGGCGAGAAAGTCTCGATTCTCTTTTGTATCATCACAGGCAATTAGTCGTTCTGCGTCTTCACGTACGATCTTTAACATTGTGATAAATTGGTTGTAGTAGGTGAGGCGAAATCCTTTATCAGCCTCGCGGCCAAGGCGTTCGGCTTCGATGAGCCTTTCCTTCAGTTTTTCATCGAGCGTTTTCGCCTCACTGAGTTGAGGTGTGACAAGGAGACTAAGCGCTGCGACGAGAAGGCTAGAGATGAGCCGTTTCATTCAGTGGCCTCCCCTTCCTGAAACTTCAAAAACCTCGTTGATGCGGGGTTTTTGATCCCAGCTATAATGTTGGTCAGCAGGGCCAGTGCGCTGTCCATCTTATTGGTGAATGTATTGATGATTTCAAACATCGTTATTCACCGTCTGCTTTTCGTTTTTTCTCACAGGTTTGGAGCTTATCGATCAGATAAAAATCGCGGACTTGACCGTTAAGCGTAAATTTCGTTTTCCAAAAGAAATCATGCTCTCCTGATGGTCCGTTTAGTTGGTACTCTTCGGGGATGTCGTCGTAGCTTTCCGCCTCGGTATCGATTGCAGGAAGCATGGCCAGAAAGTCTCGATTCTCTTTTGTATCATCACAGGCAATTAGTCGTTCCGCCTCTCCACGTACGATCCTTACCGTCGTGACAAATTGGTTGTAGTAGGTGAGGCGAAATCCTTTATCGGCCTCCCGGCCAAGGCGTTCGGCTTCGATGAGCCTTTCTTTCAGTTTCTCATCGAGCGTTTTCGCCTCACTGAGTTGAGGTGTGACAAGGAGACTAAGTGCTGCGACGAGAAGGCCAGAGATGAGCCGTTTCATTCAGTGGCCTCCCCTTCCTGAAACTTCAATCGGGCAACATTCTGTTGCAGAGTACGCAGGTTCGTTGCGTCGGCGATGGCATTGCTACGGGATTGGGTCGCGAGCATTTGCATGATTTTTGCGAGGTTCTCACCGTTCTCAATCGCAACCCTTGTATTGAGATCGATAGACGCTTTGAGGTCGTTGTTTTGGGATGCGTTTCCAAGTGCCTCCCGATAGCCGTCATACCGTTCGAATGCGGTTGCTGCGTCTTCAAATACTTTTTCGCTGATAACGATTTCGGTTTTTACCGCTGATTGCTGGAGATCGAAGACCGTCGCGCGTTGCGTATTTTCACTGTCGCCAAAAAACCCTTGGCCATCGACAAAGCCGAAAGACGAATCCAGTGCCTTAAATCGCCCTTTCAGATCGTCTGGCAAGTCTGCAACATTTCTCAGTTGCTCGAATGTAATCGCAATCTGTGCCTCGCTCAGATTGCCTTTGAAGAGGTTTGCCACCGCGTCTCTTGCCCCGGTGATAGAACCATAGGTGTCTTCGAAGACTTTGAGTTGCTGTCCCAACGTGACGAGTTGTTTTCCCAGCGTGACGAGCTGGCTCTTGTTGACGCCTTCGATTTGTCCAAGCTGTGCGAGTTGCTGTCCTAGCTGTGCGACTGTAGCGCCATCAAAGGTTGGAACCCCGCCAGCTTTTACCGGCGTGTTCATCCCAGCAATGAGTGCGACAGAGGCGAGAAGCGTCTTTAGTTTCGTCATTCTGGTATCTCCCTGATGATATATTCGTTCAGCCAGTCGGGACCATATTCAGCGCGAAGTTGGTCCATAAATTTCACTGACGATGCCGTTCCTGACATCACTTTGATTGTCGCTGGGTCATCGATATTGGCGTCAACAAGCACGGTAGCAGCGGATTGCTTGACGAGCATTGCCCGTCGCTCCTTTGGTAGTTCTTTGAGCGTAGCAAACTCTATTGGAGATAACCGGAATGCGTCAATGTAGCTCTCTTCGTCTGCCCGCTCATTGGCAAAGAATAGCATGGTCTCGGCGGATTGAATCAGTGTTGAAGATATAGGAGACTTAGCGGCATCTGATGGCTCTTGTGTGGCAAAGCACAAGATCGCATTCAGCTTCCTAAGCGTTTTCATCCAGTCGCGAATTCTTTCTGCGAACCCATCGTCAGAGAGCAGTTTCCAGCCTTCATCGAGGAAGATGATCGTCGGTTTCCCATCTTCTAAGAAGCGCTCTATCCGGTAGAAGAGATAGTCCAGTGCCGCCGAGCGTGTGCGGGGTGTCGCTAGTAGCGATGTCATGTCAATGCCGAGAGCATTTTCTGACAAACGGAAGGTATCTTGATTGTTGTCAAAGAGCCAAGCGCGCGCGCCATCCCCAGCCCAATCTTCCAGCGTGTCCATTAACGAATGATGGTCGCTGTCATCTGTTGAACGGAGCAGTGAAAGAAAACTTCGGAAAGTTTTGAGACCGGCGTCGTCGGCTTCAGAATTTCGCAGCGCCGCTTCGCTGATGCGCCGCACCTGTTCTGGAGACAGGTCTGAATTGGTCAGGCGTTCGATAAATCCTGCCAGCCATTCGGCGCCCTGCTTATCGTTTATCACAGCGAAGGGATTAAAACCGCTTCCACTATCAGCACCAAGTCGAATGTAGTCTCCACCCAGAGATCGGATCATGGACTCTGCACCGCGATCTTTATCAAAGTAGATAATGCGTGGCGGTGTTGGAAGACGTCGAGATTGAGAGAGAAGAAACCCTGCCATAGCAGTTTTACCGGTTCCCGGCGGTCCAAAGATCAAAGTGTTGCCGTTGGTATTCGTGCCCGGTGCATGGAAGGAAAAATTGTAAGTCGTCGCTGAATAGGTCGGAAAGACGGTTATCGGAGCACCCCAAGGGAGTTTCGTGCGTTCGCCGCGCGGATGCGTGTTGAAAGCGCAGAAGTCAGCAAAATTCTCGTTCGAAATGAGCCTGTTTTTTGAGCGGGTCTGATAGCCGACATTGCCGGGAAGTTGCGCCCAGAAAGCCGCTTCGAGGCCCATATCTTCTCGACGCATTTTCAGGCCGGAAGCGGTAAAGGCGGTGTTGATGTTGGCAACATCATCGATCAAATCGGCTTCGGTCTGCGATAGTATTGTTATCGTGAAATGATGTCTACCAAGCGTGATGGTTCCGCGCGAGATATCATCGACTGCTTGCTTGAGAGCGTCGCGAACGGTTTCACCGTCGTCATTTGTATCTTCCATCCGTTTAGCTTGGTCAGACGCTTCGTTTCGCGAGTCTAACCGGTCGAGTGGAAGATAGGATTGCGTGACGATGTATTCGGTTTTCTCCGACAGCAGATCATCAAACATGCCCGAGAAAGTCTTTTCGTCATAGCTTTGTATCGCGAGGATCGCGCCGACTTTATTATCCGCTGGCGATACACCGTTCACATGAAACACTTCACCGCCGAAGGTCAGGCGTCCCGTTGGAAGAACGTGAGAGAGGAACTGTGATGACGCGGGGGTTGGTTGCCAGATGCCGCTCGCCAGAAATGACAAGAATTTGAGGGTCAGGCGTTTATCGTCATCACTGTTTCCGAGCCGACGAATGCGAAAGCGGCCAAGCTGTGAAGTGATGCGCTTTGACGCGGCCTCCAGCTTTTCTATGGCGCTTGTCCGTGCGTTGATTTCCTCTTGGACGCTCGCCTTTTCTAAGTAGGTCCGCCGAGAGAAAAGACCTGAAATTGATGCAATCGCATTGCCGAGAACGCCAGATCGCGCTTCGATCGGACGGCGAACCAGTGTGATGAAATGTCGAATTTGATAAAGAGTGTTTCGCGCAAGTTGATCGCGATACTCTTGATCGACGTGAGCAGAAAAATCATTGGTTGGAACGGGGTCCAGAAGGGATGATGTGTCAATCTGCATCCGGATCGAATGCGTGTAGATCATCGTGTATCCGTCGCCCGATGATTGAAAAGCGCGGCTGAGAGCCGCACTCGCGCTGTCTATAGCCGCATCATCAGCGAAACCTGTTGGGATGCCGTCCAGTTCGAAAATGATAGCGATATCGCCGTTCTTGGTTGCCAGAATTCCTCTGTCGAGAAACCGCGTAAACGGGATATGACGCTCGGCAGTTTCATCATCTTTAACACGACCGCCATCCGTCAATTTTCCAACAATGTGCTCACTAAGCGCCATATGAGTTGCCACCCCAGAACGCGCGACTTTTTCGCGCGCCCGTCTTCATTTGAGAAACCAAGAAAATCGACGCAATATGTGGATCGCGGCGCGATAACGCGACACAAATTAGATAACTGGGGATTGCCGTCAGCAATCCCCAGAAGTCCCAGAAAGTCTGGGTCATAATAAAGGTAACAATAGGAATTACCGCTGCCACGCCAACGAATGCGACCGGCATACCGGCAAATTCTGGCGCGCGGGTTAAACCCGTAAACAGCGGTGTTTCCCTTGGCACTACGCGTTTGCCTTCTGGAGAACTTCAGCGATCTTGAACGATCCAAAGAAGATCGCGACAACAATCAAGACGATGAAGAACTGGCCCCAGTTAAAGTTGGAACGCGGTGAAGCGGCGATTATCGCTGCACCAGCAATCACGAGACCGGCTAAGAGGATACCACCCGGCCCGGTGATGAACGTCCGAACGTCTGTGAGAAAAGATGTTGGCGCTTTAAACACATCTTGGGCGAAGGCAATTTCAGGGGTTAACGTAACAGCGACGAGTGCGAGCATCACGAATGCAATGGACTCATACGTTTGTCTCATAGTTTTTCCTTACCTAACTTTTGAGAAATCGAGATCACGGGCCACGAAGACATTCAAAGGCGTGCCTTGATCGACGTGCACTGTGGTTGGGATATCCAGATAGGGAGAGAGAACCTGTGTGAACGCTCCTTGGGAGTCGTCCGCCAGTTCACCCGCCGTTTCTGAAGTAAACTCGTCTGTCGCCTCTGAGACGAGAAAAGCAGTGCCACCGCCCAATATGGATATGAGGGCCGCAGCACCAAACCGGTCAGCAAAGTGTGTATCAGAAAACCCACCAAGCCCAGCCCTACCGAGGCCGTCCGTTCCGGGTGATCCAAGCTCTACAGAGATCCCGTCCGTCGTGATGAGCCGGTTCCATGCGATCAATACACGGCTCGCCCCAAACCGAACCGCGTTGTCATATTCACCAACAAGACGCGATCCACGATCAGCCAGAACGCGTGAACCATCAGCCGAATAAACAGGCTGTGACAGGACCGCACGAACCAAACCGCTTAGATCACTGTTGATAGCAGTCTCAAGCGTTCCACTCATCAACTGCCCTTGCAAAACCATGCTGTCGAGATTTGGAATTTGGACCGCTTCGACGGTCTGGATACCGCGCGATGCGGCATCATTGAGAAATACCTGATCGTCAGAGCGAGACGCGAACCGCCGTTCGCGAAAGCTTGCGACTTCCGTCTCTACTGTCGAGATCGGCCCAAGGGACGAGCTGTTGTCGGATGCGTCGCTGAACGCATCAAAGATAACGGTTGATCGAGCAGCACGCTGCGCCGCCCTGCCCTGCTCTTCCAGCGCTTCAATCCGAGCCTCTGCTTGAGCGAGAGCGGTCCTATTCTGTCGCGCTTCAGCCAGTTCACGTGCGAGTCTGTCTTCATCGCGTTGCAGTTCTTCAGTTTTGATTGCTGCAAGGGCCGCTTGGAGTTCCGCCGCGCGCTGTTCAGCAGCTTGCTGTGCTATCTCCGCACCAGAGAGACGCGCTTCCAAAAGATCAAAAACCTGTTGCTCTTTTGATGCGCGAATGGCGTCGATTTGGTTTCTTAGAGTGAGTGCTTCAGCGGACAGGTCAGAGCGTGTGCGCTGTTCGTAAGTCAACCGTTCCTGAAGCTGTGCAAGTTCAGCGTTCCTAGCTTCCTCAATCCTGCGCGCTTCTAGTTCGCGTTCTGCCGTTTGATAGCCTTGTTGGAGCGTGGTGTATTGTTCTGTAATTTGTGCGCGTTGTTGCCGCTCAGTGTTGAGCGCGGCTTGTGTATCTTCCAAGCGGCGGATTGTGGCGGTCAACGCGTCGATACTATCGACGGCGTTATTATAGCGGAAACGGGCTGTGAATACGGCGTCGGCCCGCGAACTTCCCTCGGGTAATGCAGAGAGCGCCACCGTGTAAGCTCGTTTGTCGGTATAGATCACCAAGTTCGTATCTCGAGGAGGTTCGACGATAGGCTTGACCGCGACATAATCGCGGCTTTCCGGCACCGATATATCCCATGCCTCGGCGTCACCGCTTTGAATAGAAGTAATGCGTTCATCCGCACCAATCCAAATTTGCGTCGTGATACCGAAAGAGCCGGTCAACTCGTAAACTTCATCGCGCTGATAATTATATATTCGGACGCTGGAATCCGTTGAGGAAACTTCCCCGGCAGTTCGTGCGAATGCGCCATGAGATAGCGCGAGCGTAGATGCAGCAGCGAGCAAGAGAGTGAAATTTTTCATCAAACCGCTCCCTCACGTTGCGGCGCTTCCGCGCCATGTCGAGCCTTAGGGAAGGCTTTGTTGTAGATGCAAGTGAAGACGTTTCCGCGTCGTAGCGTAAACTGACGGCCCAGAGACTCGACCACCGTATACTTCCCGCGTGTGTGGTGGTTGACGATGGATTCTTTGCCCTCGGCATTTACAGCAAAGATCGCGGGGGTGGCGATGTGATCAGGGAATTGAAAGAAGGTGTGCTTGCCATCGTCAAAGAGACGCAAGGGGCGCAACTCTTCTGAAGCCCGAAATGTGTAGCTAAAGTTCAGGTCTTCAAGATCGGCCAGTGATGTACCACTGCCCTCTTCCTTCTCTTCACTTTCTTTGATCACCACGCCGTATGTAGCGGTTGCTTCATTGCTGCTCGCGGCGAGATTGAAATGGTAGATGTCTCTATTGGTCACGACGGTCATATTCGATTTTGACCGCGAAGTTTTTGGCCGGATCGAGATCGTCTGGCGCGACTTTGGAGTATCGACAAAGAAATCTTCCGCTTTACCCATGACAACCGTCGTGATGCGCTCGGAGCCTTGATAATTGATCGTTGTCGTGACGTTGGGCGTCAGAAACAGTTCGTGAAGCTGCGTTTTGTCGTTCTGCAACGATATGATCGGCGCAGTCTTTTGTTGCTGCGAGTGAGAAACCGTATAGTTGGGTTGCTCTAAGGTTGTCGCAGGCGATGTCGTGTAGATTGGTCCGCCACTGTCTCCTTGATGTGTGTTTAAGCCATACTGGGTTGCCGCTAATTCAACCGGAACGGCAGGCGGGTAACTCGCCACGGACCGAGGGAAGACCCGCGAAGCGGCGACATTGTAGCGCACAGATTTCGAAATATTTGGCGTGTCGTCTTCGATAATCGGGACGGTCTGGATTGGCGGCAATATTTCAGCAATTTCGATGGGGCCAATCGCGGGATGAAGTGCTTCGGCTTGTACCTCAACCGCTACCGCAACCGTTTTGATCGGTTTTGATAAAGGCAGCGGAGCCGTGTCCATCGCATGAGAGAGTGTCGTGCTACCCAGTAGTACGGCTAGAGCTGTGATGGCGTATTTCATTTTCATACCGTGAGTCCCCCTCCAATCACCGTCACGACGTTGATTGCACGCTCTGGACCGCAGTCAATCGTGCTGGCCACAACAGCCAGTGGATCGCACGGAGCGGTCTGCTCTTTATGTGCACAACCACTCAAGAGTAATGCGACACCAGCAAAACCAAGAGTAATTACTAATTCACGTTTTATTCTCATAAATGCACTGTCCCCTTAAGACGCACTTTAGGTCAAGGCGTCGTTATCCGTCGTGATCCGTCGTGCAACTAATGAAAGTTGTCCTCTACAAATACTCTTGCAAGAGGTGATCAAAGTCAAATTTTCTGAACTATATGTTCTATTTTCTGACTTTTAGCTGATCACGATGGTTGCACAAGCTAGTGATGTGTTAAAGCTTTCACCGCTGACATGGGAATGCAATTCCTAAATTCTCTTATACCGAGTACAACTGTGAAGAATCGACATCAGATTGCTATGGCCATCGCTGTTTCGCGGCGAACACGAGAGCAGATCGCCGCAGAAGCCGGGGTTTCGGTTCGCACTCTCAATCGATACGAAGATCAAGAGAATCTCACCCACACGACGATCACCAAGATAGACGCGGCCCTAGGCAAATATGTGAAATTCAAGGATGTCGGCTCGACAGTGGAGAAGCCAACGGTCGAACCACTGGACGTTGAAGCAGCTACGCCGCGCCGAAAGTGATGACGAGGAATGACCCCGTCACACTTCGAAATGTTCTCTGATCATTTTCGCAATGACTTCATCATTTTCGGTCAGGAAGCCTCGCAAGTATTTTGTGAGGGATGTTGATTGCATTCCAGCGGGCATACCGGCTCTAGCTTCCTGCACAGCTTGATACACCGCGCTGTTCGGACCAATCGCCGCGTTAATGCGTTCAGGAGCCGCGTCAGGCGGTGTAGCGGCCTTCGACGTACTTTTGCGGGTTTTGGGTTGCTTTGGGGCTTCAGGAGCCGTCTGAGAGTGCTTTTGGGCCGGTTTTGCCGGTTCCGTTGCGGTTGTTGACGGTTGAGCCGTCTGTTCGCGATCAATGGCATCGTTGGATGGTGTGGCAGTGTTGGATGCCGGTTTTGACACGTTGTCTTCCGTTGTTAGTTTTAACAGACCCGCAAACCGCTTATTTTGTTCTTCTGGGGTCACAACTCTTCTCCATTGAGCAATTGCGTCATCATAAAATCTAAGGTTTCGAGGCTTTTTTCGTGTCGTTCACACGCTCGCTTGGCATTGGCCCTGAGTTTCGCCACTTCCGAGGTATCCCTTATGGTTTGGACGGTCGAAAGAAGACGATCAATCGTGGTGCCAAACTGGATCGCTTGATTGTAGGATGCCGATTCAGTTGGGCCGGGAATAACATTAAATCGTTCCGCTAACATCTTTTGTGAAGACCGGACCTCTCCTGATTCAACGACTTTTCGCTTCGACAAGATCACCGAAAACAGCTTATCGGGATCAGTCGGAAGACCGAGTTCTTTGATGACAGTACTAAGGTTCATGTACGTCTTCACAACCGGCTCAAATTCGATGGCATGGCCGTTGGTCGGGCATAGCACGAAATCCGAATAGGCTCCGATGGCAGACGTGATCTTCGCTTGCTCGCCTTTGGTGTCGATCAGCAAATAATCGTAGTCACCGGATTCAGCCAGTTCACCCAGCCGATTTGCGATCACTCGGATTTTCGTTTCGTCATTCCCATCCGGCACGAGCGCTTCGACTGACAGAAGATCAGGGTCAATTGGATCGATGTCTTCGAATTGGTTCGAAAGCCAGAGAGCCACCGACCCTTGCGGGTCGAGATCAAGGATCATCGTCTTTTTCTTTTTCCAATGAAGATAACTGGCGATACCGATTACGAGAGACGACTTGCCTGCCCCTCCTTTCGATGATGCCGCTGAAATAACTTTCATCTGCCCTGCCCTTTTTCCCCAGCAATTTCACTGGCGGTTCGATTGGCGTTGATGTCTGCATTGCATACAAACATCAACACATGAAACCAGCTTCACACATTCTATGTGTTTTAGCAGAGCATAATTTAAGGAATGATGCGTTAGTGCATCACATATATACTG
>CALDEW010000238.1 GCA_937942355.1 uncultured Pirellulaceae bacterium
AATGACGATAAAGGCCGACCCAATGTTTTGTTCATCATTGCCGACGATGCTTCGCGCGGCAGCATGGGAACTTATGGCAGCAAATATGTGAAGACGCCGAACTTCGATCGCATCGCGCGCGAAGGGGTCAAGTTCACTAACGCGTTTAACTGTAATCCAAAATGCGCACCGGCTCGCGCTTGTTTACTGACGGGGCGTTACTCCTGGCAATTACAAGAAGCCTGTAACCACGGCCCGTTTCTTTCTGACCGCTGGAAGTTTTACCCTTACCTGATGGAAGACGCCGGCTACTTCACGGGCTATACCGGTAAAGGCTGGGGGCCTGGGATCTGGCGTGGCACCAACGCTGGCGGCAACCCGGACAAAAAAGACAATCCGGCTGGTCATCCGTGGCTCGATCGACTTTCCGATCCGCCCTTCAAAGGCATTTCCAAACAGGACTACGCGGCGAACTTCAAAGACTTCCTCGACGCACGGCCTGACGACAAACCGTTTTGTTTCTGGCTGGGTACCCGCGAACCGCATCGCGGCTATGGCAAAGACAACTGGAAAATTGACGGTCGCAATCTGAAAGACGTTATCGTTCCCAAGTATTGGCCGGACAATGAAAGAATCCGCGGCGATCTGGCTGACTATGCAATCGAGGTCGAGTGGTTTGACACGCATATCGGTCGCTCCCTGAAGCACCTCGAAGATCGCGGGATGCTCGACAACACCATAGTGATTGCCACATCGGATCACGGGATGCCGTTCCCACGAGTCAAAGGCCAGGTTTACGAGCACGGCTTTCATGTGCCGCTGGTCGTGCGCTGGCCGGCTGGAATGAAGAAAGCGGGTCGCGCAGTTACGGACTTCGTGACTTTTCCTGATGTCGCGCCAACGATTTTAGAAGCGGCAGGAGTTGAAGCACCGCAACAGTTCACCGGCAAGAGTTTCCTTAAACAGCTACAGTCGGAAGACGGTGGCCGCATCGACCCGAATCGAAATTTTACGCTGCTGGGCAAAGAGCGACACGACATTGGCCGGACTGACGGCGATCAAGTCTCCGTTGGTTATCCGGTTCGAGCGATTCGCACGGATGAGTTTCTATATGTACGCAACTATAACAAAAACCGTTGGCCAGCCGGCGATCCGAAACTTGGCCTGCTCAACTGCGACAACTCGCCAACAAAAAAAGAATTACTAGAAAGAGCAGAGAAGGATCCAAAAGATCGCTTTTATCAACTTAGTTTTGGCAAGCGACCTGATGAAGAGCTTTACGCAGCGTACGATTCCAACTGCATCAACAACGTGGCTGACTTGCCAGATTTCCTCGGAGAAAAAGCACGGCTGCGCGCCAAAATGGAGCAAGCTCTCCGCGACCAAGGCGACCCACGAATGTTCGGCGATGGTGACATTTTCGATTCGTATCCAAACGCCAACATCGAGCGACAGCGTGAAGTCTATTCGAATCCTGAATACGACCCGGTGAAAGAATTCGCGGCGAAATACGGTGAGAACTTTGTGCCCAAACAGAAACCGATGGGCCCCGACAAAAACGTCTTGCTGTTCGACGATTTCGAACGTGATGAACCGAGCCCAGAGATGGAGATGATCGGCAACGGTTGGACGACCAACAGCAAAGGTCGGGCGCAAGGAAAGAAGCAGGCGGATCTGGATAATGGAACACTGCATGTCACGATGGCGGACACAGCCAATCATGCCGTCAGCATTCGACACGATCTCGCGTATCGTGATGTTCTGGTTGAGATGAAGTTCAAGCTGTCCGAAGGAGCCGACCTCGGCGTCAACATTGCCGACATGATCGAGAAAGGTGTCAGTGCTGGGCACATCTGCGTGGCCAGAATCCGTCCCGATAAAGTTCAGATTCGCGACATGAAAACCGGCAACATGAAGATGGAATACAAAGAGCTTCGCAAAGCCAAAAAGATGACCGACGAGATTCGCGCGATCATCGACAGCAAGCAAAAGTTTTTTCCGTTTGAGACAACCGTCGATGTCTGGCACGACTTAGCCATCCGCGTCGCCGACTCTACTATGACGGTCAAGATCGACGGCCAGCAAGCCGCTGAATTCACATCCATCGGCATCGCACATCCGACCAAAAGCCGTTTGCGGCTGTCGATCCAAAAAGAAGTCTGGGTCGACGACCTCAAAGTTACCGAGATCCCACGAGCAAAACCAAAGTCAATTAGCGAAGATGACTTGTCGATCCCGGACTCGGTTATCAAGCGGCTGGATCTGGACACTGATTTTTATAAACAGCATACCGACGTCATGGGTGTACCAGTTTTATCTTCCGGCGATGTTTCTCCTTATGCTTTCCGGGAGGCAAAGTACTTGATCGAAAGCATGATGGCGGAAAATCCCAAGGTCGTCCAAGGCATCGCCGACAGCAAGGTTCGCGTCGTCATCATGTCGACCAAGGAATTCATTACCGACGTTCCGGAAAATTCTGACTTGAAACCGAAATACTATTGGGACAGCAAGGCGCGCGGAATCGGGCCAACCGGGACTCGTGTCGCCTGTGTATGTGGTGAAGAGAACTTGCTGGATTATATAGGTGACCCGCACATGGATGAGTCGATTTTGATTCACGAATTTGCTCACAC
>CALDEW010000239.1 GCA_937942355.1 uncultured Pirellulaceae bacterium
ACAAGAGGAAGAACAAGAGGAAGAACAAGAGGAAGAAGACGAAGAAGAAGACGAAGAAGAAGAAGACGAAGACGAAGAAGAAGACGAAGAAGAAGACGAAGAAGAAGACGAAGAAGAAGACGAAGAAGAAGACGAAGAAGCGGATGAAGAAGCGGATGAAGACCCTGAAGCATTGCAACTTAAAAAGGACAAAGAAGATAAATCCAATGTGGACCTCGTAGCGGCCGCGTTTGAAGAAAACGATTTGCCATTTTTTCCTTACCTAGATTTAGGTGTGTCTGAAGGGCTTAAGGATGGACAGTGGGTGGTGGCGGTTGGCCATCCAGGTGGTTTGGATGAAAAACGTGGGATGGTCGTCCGTGTTGGGCGCATCATTAACCAACGAGATTCCGCGCTGCGGACGGACTGTACTCTGGTCGGTGGAGATTCGGGAGGGCCTTTGGTGGACATGGATGGCAATTTGATCGCAATCCACAGTCGCATCGGCAGTCGCCTCCAAGACAATTTGCATGTGCCGGTGGATGTGTATTCGGACACGTGGGACATGTTGATCCGTGGCTACAAAATTGGCGAAGCGGGGAAACTGGGCGTCACGATCGATCCGCAATCGACGCTTGTTTCCGCTTTATCAAAGAACGGGCCAGCGGCACGGGCTGGTATACAAGTTGGCGACATTATCACCGCAATCGGTGACGAAACGGTCTCCGATCGCGGGGAAATTGGCGGCGCGCTATCGGGTCGTTATCCCTATGAGAAGGTAAAAGTGACTGTTCGACGCGGAAGCAACGAAGTCGAAGTGGAAGTGATGCTGGGCGAATCAAGACCGCGCGTGAGACGCCGTAGAACACGTTAGATGAGTGCTGCGTTTCCCGAGTCGATTCGCTGAAAGAGCGACATTACGAGGTTAGAAAAGAGTAAAAAGCCGATGAAATTGAATACTAACGCCTTCACATTGCTGGCAGCGATTCTCCTTACCATGGTTTCGTCAGTAACCATGGCTCAATCGCCCGAACCTAAGCTGAATGATCCTTTAGAACGACAGTGGTTTGAGGAGCAACGGCCGGAACGCAGTTCTTCGTTGACGCTTTCGAGCATAGAAGCGATGGCGGTTGAGAACGAAAAAGAGGCGCTTGAAAAATTTTCGAAGAGCTCGCCAGATTTTGAAAACATGTTCGATGATGTGGTTGCCGATGCGCGGCAGTCATTGGCGATCGTGCGTAGCAAGGGACTAAGTCGAAGCCCGAAGGCTCGAAAACGGGCTATTGCGTTAGGAACTGTCGTTTCGGAGGATGGGTTGGTACTGACTAAAGCCAGCGAACTTAAGGGAGAACTGTACTGTGAGTTTGCCTCGGGAGAAATCGTCGCTGCGGAACTGATTGGATTGGATACAGAGAACGATTTGGCGTTGTTGAAGACAGAGGCTTCAGGGTTAACTATTGGAGATTGGGGAGAGAGTGATCTGACCGAAACCGGAGACTGGGTGGCGACGCCACTGGATCATGACCAAGAGATTGAGGTCGGTGTTGTTTCTGTGGATACGCGGTTCATCGAACCTTCAAAACCTTTCATCGGAATCGAGATGAGAGATGCGGAGCCCACTGGCGTTGTGGTAATAAGAGTCCAAGAGGAATCTCCAGCAGAAGAAGGCGGGCTCCAACCGCGGGACGTAATTTTGAAATTGGATGATCAACTGGTCAAGGACATCGGTGACCTGCGGAAAATTTTGGAACAGTACGGCGCCGGGGATTTAGTGACCCTGTCGATCCTAAGAGATGATAAACCCAAGAAGGCTAAGGTGACTCTGGCAGAGCGCGACAAGGTTAGCAAGGAGAATGATCGTAGCAATCAGCAGAACAGCATGGGCAGTCGTTTGAGTCGTCGTCGGAAAGATTTCCCCAAGGCCTTCCAGCATGATACTGCGTTGCAGGCGGTTCAATGTGGCGGTCCAATCGTTGATCTCGACGGAAAGATCGTAGGCGTCAACATTGCCAGAGCCGGTCGAGTGGCGAGCTTGGCAATTCCTTTTGATGAAGTGATGCCTATCATTGAACGCCTTCGAACGGGAGATTATTCGCCGGTTGTCGTCAACGCAGAACGCATCAAAATAGTTGAGGCAGAAATCAAGGAGACTCAAAACTTGACGCGCACGCTGACACGAAAGTTAGATTTGATTGAGGGAGAAAACGAATCTGTTTTGGGAACGCGCCGCGGGTTGGAACTGGCGGCCAAAGACATTCAGAAACGACTCGACGATATAATCGAAGTCACTAAGAAGCAGATGGCTCAACTGAAAGATGCGAACAGCGAATTGGACCGGTTGGAACGCCTGATGCGTGAACTGAAGAAAGATCGCGAGCGCCTGGCGACGGGATTGAAGTATTAAGGCTATCGTCGCATTCGGAAGTATTGATTGTGCAGGCGTTGGGAGGCAAATTACTTCTTTTCCGAGTCTGGGAATTCAGCCAGTTTTCTGTAGTAGCCGATGAAAAGGTTGGAGTGTCTCTTAGTTTGTGATGGAATTACGACGGCGATGAATCGACTCAAGAAAAGCCGCCTATCGCAGTCCACGCCCAGCAAAAAGAACAACCGGCGGGCCACCGAAGGCTACAACAAATCGTTTATCGAGTATCTGCGGAGCGAATGTCACCTTGCTGACAATACCGTTAAGGCTTACGGCCGCGACATGGTGCATTTTCAAAATTGGTTGGCAGGACGCAGTGTCGTCGATTTGACCGTTGCTCAGCTGTCAGACTTTGTGGCTTATCTCAACAGCCGTGGATTGGCTCCAGCGTCGATCGCACGCGGCGTCGTCGCGATCAAGATGTTCTTTCGGTACCTTCAGCTCGAAGGTGTGCTCAAGGACAATCACATCGAATTGTTGGGCAGTCAAAAGCTGTGGCAACGAATTCCAGAAGTGCTTAGCCCCAAAGAGATCGACAAGTTTCTCAACGCGCCGCGCCGAATCGAGCTTTACTATTTGCGCGATCGGGCACTGCTGGAAATGCTTTATGCGACCGGCTGCCGAGCGTCAGAGGTGGGCGGGTTGCGGTTGCGTGATGTTCAATTAGCCGAACGTTACTGCAAATGCCACGGAAAAGGGAGCAAGCAAAGGATGGCTCCGCTGGGAGAGGCGGCGGTGGATGCGGTGGCTGATTATCTAAAACAACAGCGTCCTCAGTTGGCGGCAAAACGTCCTGAGGAAGACGACTGGTTGTTTCTGACGCGATCCGGCAAGCGCATGCGACGTGAAGCGATCTGGGAGCTGGTCAAGAAATATGCCCTGATCGCGAAACTGACCAAAGACATCAGCCCCCATACGCTGCGACACAGTTTTGCGACGCATCTATTGGCCGGCGGTGCAGATCTAAGGCAGGTTCAAGAGATGCTGGGGCACGCGAGTATTGCCACTACGCAAATTTATACTCACGTGGATCAGTCGCGGCTGAAAAAGGTGCATCACCAGTTTCATCCACGGGCT
>CALDEW010000240.1 GCA_937942355.1 uncultured Pirellulaceae bacterium
CGTGACCGTCGCGTCCCGCACGGGACGCGTGGATTGAAACTGGCTATTGTTTGCGGTGTTGCTTGTTGCACCGCAAAGTCGCGTCCCGCACGGGACGCGTGGAGTGAAACCGGCGTCGGCCCGGACAACAACGCTTCCGCCTTTCGTCGCGTCCCGCACGGGACGCGTGGATTGAAACGGCTGGTTTGATCTTCCGCGTGATGCCGCAATGGGTCGCATCCCACACACAACACGATTATAAACCGTTGCGGTTTAATTCCATTATCGGGAAATCGCGTTCAACCGCGACCTCAGCGCTCATCTTTGATTGCGAGATCTGTGCGTGAACGAATTCGCTAGACACACCATCGCAGGCTTGATCGGCTATGACGTTCAATGCTTTGCTATCAAAAAGAATTCCGAAACCCCAAATGTAGCCACTGTCGCCAGATAGTGGATGAGTGAACGATACTCTCAAAGCCACGCTCTGGCGAGCGTAGCTGCATTGAATTATGCCACGCTCTGGCGAGCGTAGCTACGTTGAATTTTGCCATGCTCGGGCGAGCGTAGCAAATCGCGAGTCTATCTCTCAAAGTACAAATGAGTTACGGTCAGACTGCCGCGCCCCGCACGGGGGACGCGTGAATTGAAATAAAGCTCCACCTAAAAATTAATGCAAATTATATCAAGTTGATGACTGCCAATTACGGCGGTAATCAGCCGCAATCACTTTTTTCGAGTTGTCTCGTTTGCGAATTCTCTCATGTATTGCTTGAACAGAGCGACGAAACGATGCTCATAGCGATATGGGTTTTGTAGCAGCGCGATCGTGCGCACGGGCTTCTCACCAGCAAAGCGGCGGTAGACGCGCTGTTTGCTTTTGTCCAGTTGCTGAGCCATCGCCGGAATAATAGAGATCCCGTGTTGAAGGGCAACAAGTTCTTGAATCGTCGTTAATTGATTGGTGCGCTCGATTGTCACCGGGGCGATCGACTGACGAGTGCAGAATTCTGCGATGTTGTCCGAAAGGCAGTGTTGCTGGTCGAGTGAAATAAAAGGGAAATCTTGTATGTCCGAAAGACGGATGCGTTTCTTTTTCTCGAGTGCATGACCTTTGGGAATTACCAGAACCAACTCTTCGTCAAATAGCGGTTCGGTTTCAAGATACTTCTCGTTGACCGGTAAAGCCAGAATCGCAAGATCAACCTCGCCATCTTTGCAACGCCTTACAATATTTTGAGTGGTGTCTTCTTGAACCTGAATCTTGATCTCCGGATGGCGGCTACGAAATTTCTTCAAGACCGTCGGCAACAGATAAGGAGCGATGGTAGGAATCACGGCCAAGCGAATTTGGACTCGATTGCTGGCCTCGTTAAGTTCGGCGAACGTGTCATCTACCAAGTCACGGATCTGGTTGGCGCGGACCAATAGAAAGGATCCGATCTCCGTAAGTTTCACGCCGCGCGGTTGCCTTTCAAACAGCGGCTCGCCGATCGTCCTTTCCAGTTTTTGAATGGAACGGCTGAGCGCAGGCTGGGAAATGCCGTTTTCCGCGGCCGCTAACGTGAAATTTCCGGCTTTGGCGACCGCCAGAAAGTTAGAGATTTGTTGGAGATCAAAGTCGGTGCGCATCGTTTGTCCTAAAAGTCACTTTGCCGGTAGTCATCCTGCTGAGGTATGCGTTTTGTGCATTGATAGTATTCTCGCTATGCATTGGAATTATAATCCCAATAGGGCGATAATCGCGGGGTGTCGAGGGTTTCTCGAGCAAATCCGTGGAAATTTACGCGTTAAGCAGGCCAAATGGGAAAGTTGAAATGAAGATCAATACACAGGGAAGAAGTTCGGTTCGTTTTTGGGCGATAGCGATTGGGGCTGTTGCAGGTTTAGTTTTAGGGGATGGCGCGTCAGCATTGGCACAGGATGCTGCCAAAGAAAATCCTATGGCGAAATGCCCGGTGATGCATGGGGCGACTCAAATGCCCACCAAGGCCGGGGCTTATTCCAATGGCGATTGGTGGCCAAATCAATTAAATCTTCAGATCTTGCATCAGAATTCGCTCAAGGGAAATCCTATGGGGGCGCAATTCAGTTACGCGCAAGAGTTCAAGAAGCTTGACTTCGGGGCCCTGAAGGAAGACATCAAAACCCTGATGACAGATTCTCAGGATTGGTGGCCGGCGGATTATGGCCACTACGGTCCTTTGTTCATTCGGATGGCTTGGCACAGCGCCGGTACTTATCGTGTTGCCGATGGACGTGGCGGAGCGAGTTATGGAACGCAACGTTTCGCGCCGCTTAACAGTTGGCCGGACAATGGCAATCTCGATAAAGCTCGCCGTTTGTTGTGGCCCATTAAGCAAAAGTATGGAAACAAAATTTCATGGGCAGATCTTATGGTTCTGACCGGGAATTGTGCTTTGGAGACGATGGGATTTGAAACGTTTGGATTCGCTGGTGGTCGCGCCGATGTTTGGGAGCCTCAGAATGATATCTTTTGGGGACCGGAAACCGAATGGTTGGGCGATAAACGATACACTGGCGATCGCGAACTGCAGAATCCTTTAGGGGCGGTTCAGATGGGTTTAATTTACGTCAACCCTCAGGGCCCCAACGGTAACGGTGATCCGCTGGCATCGGCCAAAGACATTCGCGAAACGTTTGGGCGGATGGCGATGAACGATGAGGAAACCGTCGCGCTGATCGCAGGCGGACATACTTTTGGCAAAGGGCATGGTGCTGGACCGGCTGAAAACGTTGGGCGCGAACCGGAGGCCGCCGCCATCGAGGAGCAGGGATTTGGTTGGAAGAACAAATTCGGTACCGGTAACGCTGGCGACACAATCACCAGTGGACTTGAAGGAGCTTGGACGTCTACGCCGGCTCAGTGGTCTCACGATTACTTCGAGAACATGTACCGCTATCAATGGGAGAAAAAGAAGACGCCCGCCGGAGCGACCGTTTGGGTGCCAAAAGATGGAGGGGGGGAAGGCACGGTTCCCGACGCTCACGATGATTCCCAATCGCATCAACCCGTTATGTTCACGTCTGACTTGGCATTGAAAATGGACCCAATTTACGGCCCGATTTCCAAACGGTTTCATGATCATCCTAATCAATTCAAAGCCGCGTTTGCCAAAGCTTGGTTTAAGTTGACGCATCGCGATATGGGGCCCGTTGCGAGGTACTTGGGGCCAGAAGTTCCTGAGGAAGAATTGATCTGGCAAGACCCTATTCCCAGCGTTGACCATGAGTTGATCAACGAAGATGATGTCGCATCGCTCAAAGCAAAATTACTTGATTCGGGTTTGTCGGTTTCGCAGCTGGTCTCTACGGCTTGGGCGTCGGCTTCTACGTTTCGCCACAGCGATAAACGTGGCGGAGCGAACGGAGGACGTTTACGATTGGCTCCACAGAAAGACTGGGACGCCAATCAGCCGGAACAACTTGCGACAGTGCTTGATGAACTGGGAAAGATCCAGAAGGAATTTAACGACGCAGCGGTTGGTGGCAAGAAAGTTTCGGTGGCTGATTTGATTGTCTTGGGCGGCAGTGCAGCGGTCGAAGAAGCGGCCAAGCAAGCGGGGCAGGCAGTCAAAGTTCCCTTTTTCCCCGGTCGCACCGATGCGTCAGAGAAAATGACGGACGTGGATTCCTTCGCGGTGTTGGAGCCGACATCCGATGGGTTTCGCAACTACATGCAGACCGAATCCAACCGCGCTGCCGAAGAACTGTTGGTCGATCGGGCGAATCTTTTGACGCTGACTGCGCCGGAGATGACCGTGCTGGTTGGGGGGCTGCGTATGCTGGGAGCCAATCATGGCCAGGCTTCGCACGGTGTGTTTACGGCGACACCGGGAAAGTTGACCAATGATTTCTTCGTCAATTTGTTGGACATGAGCACCAAATGGCGGAAGTCTGGTGCCGACGATCAGGTCTTTGAGGGCGTGGATCGTAAAACGAATGAAGTGAAGTGGACCGGATCGCGCGTTGATTTGGTGTTCGGATCGAACTCTCAGCTTCGCGCGATTGCGGAAGTCTATGGCAGCAGTGATGCCAAAGAAAAATTTGTCAACGACTTCGTGGCGGCTTGGAGCAAAGTGATGAACCTCGATCGTTTTGATCTTGAGCCCGCGTTGCGATCGGGAGCCAGCGCGATGAAGCTGGGCAGCCGATAGTTAACTGTTAATTAATCGCAACTAATTATTCGGACGAAAATTTTCGCGTCGGGCAGCTTGAAAACCTGCCCGACGCGTTTTCCGTTACGCGGTTTGACCGGCGAAGAATCTTTCGACGCGGTATCGGGCGGCGTAGTTTTGCAACTGCATGGATTCTTCGATCAAATCCAGCGAATCTTGGCCGTCGAAAATGACCAAATCAATATAGGCTTTGGCGTATCCGGTGGCTCCACCTAAGATACGGCCAGCGCCACGCTCCACCAGCATTTCGTTTAACTGATCTTCAATTTTGGCGCGCACTTCAACTTCTTCGTCCTCGGGGAAGTCTTCGGCATCGATGGACAGGTAAAGAAAATGTGCGCCCGTGCCGGCCAGTGGATCGTTGTCCAGCAAACCCTCTTGTTCCATAAATTCGCCAACCAGTGGAAAGTGACACGTCGCCCCGGCGATGGTGTCCGAACGAGGATAACCATCCTTAGGTTCGGGAACGGAGTAACCGATGTAGGTTTTATCTGGAGCCTGTTTTTCCCAATCGTGCATCGCCGCGGCGGCAACGACTTCGGTCGCCAGCGACTTCAGCGGAATACCGTCTTCAGGTTTTTCACCGGCGAGCTCTATATTGCCGATCCACATCTCGGTGCCGATTTCACCCATCACTTCATCTAAAAAGATGAACGCGACTTGGCTGTTGACGTCATCGTCCTCTAAATAGTTGGGGTGCCAGATCACAATGTCCAACACTTCTTCTTGTTCGTTGACTTCGAATTCGATTAAGACGTCGTCCGCATTGAATTCGTTCTCTTCGATGCGAATGCCAAAACCATCGCACAGCCCCGGTTGTCGAGAAGAATAAAACGTCCAGTCCTCCAGTTTTGGGGCCTGTTCCAGCCAAAAGGACGCGAGGAAACGCAAGTCGATGTTGCCGCTGGGGGAAAGCGTGAAGGTATGCCCGCCCTGATCTCTGGGGCCAAACACATACGCAAACCCGGGCAGCCACTTGTTGATCGCGGCGCTGACTTCGGGTTCCAAACCGGGGCCGTCGCCGGCTTCGATTCGTTGTTGGAAGTCTTCGGCGTGATCGACGAACCATTGCCAAAACAGCGTTACGCGCGTTTTGAAAGTTAACGTTTCTTGCGGCACTGAACGGTTCCTGAATTCAAGCTGAAATCTAATTAAGACGCGATCCTATCGCGGCGTGATAAAAGACCAGAACCACCCCAAAAAATCAAGGGCGATCAACCGTGATTGCAACCCCTATTAGATGGACTTCAAGGTCCGATGGGACAACTTGGGTGACCAAAATTCGTTTTTTGATCGCGGTGAAGTTCTAAGAGATTCTGAGAATTTAAGATTCTGAGAATTTAGAAAATGACATCAACAAACAGTTTCTAAAACTTGATGCCTACCCCTCTCTTAGCGGTTGGGCATCGGAGCGGTTTCAGATAGACTATTGGGTTCGCTGAAATGATACTCCATTGGATGGGAACCCCCTCAGATATGCCTGCTTCTGATATTGTTGTCAAAGGTGCCCGTGAACACAATCTTCAAGACGTCGACCTTGTTTTACCTCGTAACCAACTGATCTGCTTGACCGGTGTCTCCGGCAGTGGCAAAAGCTCGTTTGCTTTCGACACCGTTTTCGCCGAAGGCCAACGGCGGTATGTCGAAAGCCTCTCAAGCTTTGCTCGCCAGTTCCTCGGCCAGATGCCAAAACCGGACGTCGATCTGATCTCCGGACTAAGTCCATCGATCTCGATCAGTCAAAAATCTTCTGGTAACAATCCGCGTAGTACTGTTGGTACGATTACCGAGATTTATGATTTCCTGCGCATTCTTTATGCTCGGGTTGGTCAGGGGTATTGCCCCAAGTGCGATCAACCGATCTCCGCTCAATCGCGCGACCAAATCATCGGCGCGATTATGATGCAGGAGGATGGCACAAAATACTCTGTGCTGGCCCCGGTTGTTCGAAACCAAAAAGGCGAACACAAAGATCTCGTCATCGACATGTTGAAGCGGGGTTTCACGCGCGCTCGAGTCGATGGCGAAACGGTTTCGCTTTCGGGTGAAATTAACTTAGACAGAACCAAACGGCATAACATCGAAGTCGTCGTCGAGCGATTGACGGCGGGACCAAGTATTCGAGGCCGGTTGACTGAAGCTGTTGAGACGGCGCTAAAGTTGGGCAAAGGCACCTTGGTGCTGGAGATCGAAAACGAAGCAGCGGCAAAGGTCCCCAAGGAGTCTGACGCTCCCGAAGATTCGGATATGCCCTCCGATCCAGCGGAGGCGGATGCCGAAACGACGGTGAAAAAGTCGAGCCGAAAACGCAAGACGAAAAAAGCCGCGGTAGCCACCAACACCACCGATCGCGTTTACTCCTCCGAGTACGCTTGTGCGGCGTGCGGTATTGGTTTCTCGCCACCGACGCCGCAGATGTTCAGCTTCAATAGTCCCCAAGGCATGTGCTCAAGCTGTGATGGCTTGGGCGAGTTGTTCACGTTTGATCCTGATCTCTTGGTTTCCGATCCGAGTAAGTCATTTCAACAGGGTTGTTTTGATCTGTTGGGGAAATGGAAAGATCTTGGACGCTGGAAGCGGCACATTTATCAAGGCGTCGCGGATTGCTACGAAAAAGAACACAGTCTTGAAGCTGGCACGATGCTGGAAACGGCTTGGGAAGAGTTGCCCGAAAAGATCCAAGACGCTTGGCTGTACGGCACCGGCGAATTGAATATTACCTACACGTGGCGCGGCGGCGCGTCGCCGATGAAGTACGGTGGTAAGTTCGCAGGCATCACGGCGGAGCTGGATGAGCGGTATCACAAGACGACCGGCGCGGCCAAGATCCGCAAACTGGAAGCCTTCATGAACGAAGTGGAGTGCGTGGAGTGCGAGGGCTTCCGACTGAATGAGCAGGCGCGTCACTTTCGGTTGAAAACCAAACGTCCACAGTACGCCGACAACCCGAATCTTTCGTTGCCAGAGGTCTGTGATCTGTCGATCGCCGAAGCGTATGATTTCTTTTCCGAGCTGGAGCTTGAGTCAACACGCGCGTTCGTGGCGATTGAACCGATCAAGGAAATTCGCAATCGTTTGGGATTCCTACTGAACGTCGGACTTGATTATCTGACCCTTAATCGAACCGCGCCGACGCTGTCCGGTGGTGAGAGCCAACGGATTCGATTGGCGGGGCAAATCGGCGCGGGACTTGTGGGCGTGCTATACATTTTGGACGAACCCTCGATTGGTTTGCACTCGCGCGACAACGATCGGTTGATCAGCACGTTGAAAAATTTGCGAGATCTCGGCAACACGGTCGTCGTTGTCGAACACGACGAAGACACGATGCGGGCCAGCGATTACTTGATCGACTTCGGCCCCGGGCCCGGTGTTCGAGGCGGCGAAGTGGTGGTTGAAGGTCATCCTTCTGAGATCTTGAAATCGAAGGAAAGCCTAACCGCGCAGTATCTGGCAGGAACTTTGGAAATCGAGGTGCCTGAAAACCGGCGACAGCCAAAAGTCGACAAACAGGTCGTGATCAAAGGGGCGCGGCACAACAATCTGCGCGATGTCGACATCGAAATTCCTTTGGGCAATTTTGTCTGCGTTACAGGTGTTTCGGGAAGCGGTAAAAGTTCATTTGTGAACGAGATCTTGGTGGAGACGCTGCGCGAAAAACTCAACGGCGGCATCGGCGATCCCGGCGACCATGATGAAATCACCGGCGTCGAACTGCTGGATAAGATGATCGCCATTGACCAAACGCCGATCGGCCGGACACCGCGCTCTAACCCCGGTACCTACATCAAACTATTTGATGAGATTCGCAAACTTTATACTCAGTTGCCCGAAGCCAAAACGCGCGGCTACGCGCCGGGGCGGTTTAGCTTCAATGTCAAAGGCGGGCGGTGTGAAGCGTGCGAAGGTAACGGGTCGAACAAATTGGAAATGGACTTTCTGGCCGACGTGTGGGTCAAGTGCCCGGTTTGCATGGGCAAGCGTTTCAACCGAGAAACGTTGCAGGTGAAATTTCGCGAAAAGTCGATTGCCGATGTTTTGGAAATGGAAATCGAAGAGGCGCTGACCTTCTTTGAGAACATTCCGAAAATCCATAGTAAGCTTCTCACCCTTCAGGCGGTCGGTCTCGAGTATCTCCAGATCGGCCAGCCGTCGCCGACGCTATCCGGTGGTGAAGCCCAGCGCGTTAAGTTGGCTCGCGAATTAGTGAAACGTAGTACCGGCAAAACGCTGTACCTGTTGGACGAACCGACAACGGGTCTTCACTTCCACGACATTCAGTTGTTGTTAAAAGTGTTGCAAGACTTTGTCGAAGCAGGCAACACCGTGTTGGTTGTCGAGCACAATCTGGACGTGATCAAAACTGCCGACTGGATTATCGACATCGGACCCGAAGGTGGTTCCGGCGGCGGTAAAGTAGTTTGCGCCGGTCCTCCGGAGAAAGTCGCGGCTTGCGAAGAGTCCTACACCGGTCGCGCCCTGAAAAAAGCGATGGGCGAGACCCCTGAGATCCCGCGACCGAAAAAGGGTAAATCCGACCAGCCCGTTATGGCCGAATCGATCAAGGTTCGCGGCGCCGAACAACATAACTTGCGGACGGTCGACGTTGATATCAAACGGGACGAGATGACGGTCTTCTGCGGGCCCAGTGGCAGCGGCAAGAGCTCGATGGCGATGGACACGATTTATGCCGAAGGACAACGGCGGTATGTGGAGAGCCTTTCCTCGTACGCGCGTCAGTTCGTCAACCAGTTGGAAAAACCGCGCGTCGAATCCATCGAGGGGCTTTCTCCTGCGATCGCGATCGAACAGAAGAATTTGGGGTCCACCCCGCGTAGTACCGTCGGCACGGTGACGGAGGTCTACGACTATTTGCGGATCTTAATGGCGCGGTTGGGAACGCCTTACTGTCCGGACTGTGATAATCCCATCGGCACGCAGACCAGCGACGATATCGTCGACAAAGTCATGGCGTATGAATCGGGCACCAAACTGATGCTAATGGCTCCGATCGAATTAGAGCTCAATCAAACGTACGAAAATTTGTGGGAAGAGATTCGCGCGATGGGTTTTCAGCGTTTGCGAATCGACAACAACACCGTCAGCATTGACGAAGTGCCGGAACTGAGTCGGCGTAATCGCCACAGCATCGAAATCGTAGTTGATCGGATCGTCGTGAAACCCGAATCGCGTTCGCGCATCGCCGACAGTGTCGAGGCCGCGCTGTCGGTCGGCAAAGGTGTCTGTCATGTCGCAGAACCTGCGGCTAAAGTTCCCGAACCGCATTGGAAAGTCGTCAATCATTCTCAGCACTTGGCCTGCGATTGTTGTGGTCGAAGCTTCGAACCGCTGACGCCTCACAATTTCAGCTTCAACAGCCAGTTGGGCTGGTGTCAGGATTGCGAAGGGATCGGAATGCAGACCGGTGCGAATCCTTCGGCGGTCATGAACGATGATGAACTTTCGCTCAAAGAAGGTGCGATTGGGCTGTGGCCTGACGTTAGCGAAAAAATGTCTTTGGCGATGCTCAAAGCACTCACCGACGGGACCGGAATTCCAATCAACAAACCGTTCAATCAACTCGACGCGCGGCAGCGCCGGATGATCTTTTATGGAACGGGGGACCGTTGGTTCGATGTGACCGACAAAGACGAAAATGTGTTGTACTCGTTCCAGTTCAAAGGCGTCTTCCCGACACTCGAAGAAGCGTCTCGATTGTCCGCGAATTTGCGGGCGCGGATGCAGTCCTTGATTGGCGAAGT
>CALDEW010000241.1 GCA_937942355.1 uncultured Pirellulaceae bacterium
CATGCGTACCGCCGTCGTTTCCTTGAGCATGGGAAAGGTCGGGCAGTCTTGGCTACGTCTGAGAAGTTCGGAGCGAAAATTCAGCGGCTGATCAGCCGGATGTCCGGTGCGGAACATCCACTGGTTGCCCTTGACCGTACGTACGCTCTTGCGAACCTGATCTGCCAAAGTCTGGAAGGCCAGTTCGTGATAGGCTTTCGCCAGTGCGCTGGACATGCAATCGCTATGGCCGAATTCATTCTGGCACGCCAAAAATCCGTTGATTGATTCCACAAAGCGTCGTTCAAGCAAATGTTGATACGCGCCATAGGGTAGTTGTCCATTGTCGGATCGTTCGAACAGCCTCGGCATGTGAAACCGATGAATTGCCGACAGAAAAAACAGGGCTCGGACGCGATGATACAGATTGTCCGCCTCCCGCCAAAATGCATCCAGCGCGTTGAGATGCTCCGTCATTTCATCAAACGAAAGACCGGCGCAAACGGAATCCAAGGCAGTATCGCGAATCGCATCATCGTTGGAGCAGATGATTTCGATCAGGCGATTATTCAAACCCTGGCCGCTGATGGGATGAGAACTTTTATGTTCTTTTGAGTTCGCTTTGTTCACACAGTCTCCCCCGCTGGAGCCGAATTGGCCGTCGCAACCAACTCCAATAACTCGGACAAAATTGTGTCTCGATCTTTACCGGAGAGAGCCAAGGCGAGCTGGCTTCTGAGTAAACCGTATTTCACCCCAATGTTGTAGCGGCTACCTGCGATCTCCAATGCTAGGCATTTCTCACGTGCAGCCAAGGCATTAAGCGCAGTAGACAGATTGATATTCGCTCCGGCGGGCGCAGCCTGTAAATCGTCTGCTAATAACTTCATAATGTTAGGCGTTAGAACATGAACGCCCGAGAGACAGAGGTAATGGCTGGCTCTTAGTCCCGCCACGATCAAATCCTGCTCAGCGCGCGTCGGCGTAGGCTTTTCGATCACCGACGTGATTCGATAAAGGTCGTCCCGATTGATCTCGCGCTGCCCACCCACAGCACCAAAGTAAGTCAGCAAATGTTCGCGCGTTGACTGCACCGCTGAAACCGCACAGTCTTGACACTCCGCCAAATCAACGACTTGTTTCGCACAGCTAACATCTGACCGGCTGATGTAAACATGGTCGCTGATCAGGTGCAAGAAAGGTTCGTCGCCTACAAAATCCTTCGCTCGAAGTAGGGCATCTCCGTAGCCACGCGGCTGATTTTGTTCGATGAACGTTAGCCGTCCAGCGTGTTTGCCGGCAGCTGCCTCAAAATCGCTGGAAGCCCCAGGGCAGATGATGATAGAAATTTCTTCCGCGCCCGCACTAACGGCTTCTTCGACAATCAACTGCAATGCAGTCTTTTTCACACCCTGCTGATCTACCAAGCTTTGCAAGGGCAAGGATTTTTGATCAGCTGCGGCGGCCGTGATTACGGCTTTGGAAATGCTCATAATGGGACAGTCTACGAAGCAATTGAAGTGACGGACCATGGCCAAGTGCAAAAAATGCACCGGAAACGAGTAACTATCATAATCCGATAGACTGTTTTGAGATAGCGTGACAGCAAACCGTCGCAGGTGTCAACTTCCTACAAACGCGCTGTAATCGTCAATATCATTAGAATTCAAATCACTTCTCTACGTTCATCTACGTTCATCTACGTTCATCTACGTTCATCTACGTTCATCTACGTTCATATTAGGGGCCCAATCGGAACCAGGACTTACAGGTAGTGGATGAGGCCACGAGTCCCGCGTTTCCAGGTCCCTCACCTACCGGGACTGCATTTCCAATTTCTGCACCTACCGGGGCTGCTCTTACAGGAGCTGCTTTTACGTGTCCTGCACGTTTAATGGAGCTGCAGGATTCGTGGCCTCATCCACTACCCTAAGGCTTAACGCTGTGATCGAAAAATCAATGCGCTATTCGCCCTCGTGGAAGTCTGCTTCTTTGCCTTCGTACGCTTTATAAAATTCAAGAATCGAAGCCTTCAGCGCTTCGGCAGTCTTCGGATCAGCGGCTTGCTTGCACTTCATCGCTGCAACGATCACGCGATGTGCAGATGCCAATTGGCCAGTGTAGTCGGCGTGATCGGACTTGATCCGCTGAGCAAAAAAGTACGCGGCCATCACGTTCTGGATTTTCGTTGCGTGATCCTCTTTGGTGGAAACCCAACGGCTAACTTGGTTGATCGAATTACCGCTCATTTCGCCCTGACCAGCACTGGCGGCAAACTCATTGATTTGGTCGATTGATTTGGCGATCGTCTTGGTATCCTCCAGCATCATCTCAAAACGAAGCTGGTCGGTGTAAATTCCACAGGGAACTTGGCAGTGCGGTGTCGGTTCGGGAATCGGCTGAGGGTTTGGATTGCCGGCAACGCAAACCGAACTCAAAAACAATGCAGCACAAACAACGGTCAGACAACAGAAAGTACGGTACATAGGTCTCTCACGAAAAAGAATATTACTGGTTAACAAAATAGAAAACCTGTCAGGACATTAATCTAACACCTTTTGACCTCGATGTTCAACCAGCGAAAAATTTTCGCGTCAATCACAGGGAGCAGTTTGGCCTCAAGCGGCAGATCGCTGAGCCGTTAAACCGCAGAGGTTCTCATAAGTACGCTGATAAGCCTGAGTTTGCTTCACCAGCTCAAATTCTGTGCTCACCATTTCCAATGCAGAGCTTCCTAGCCTCTGACGCAGCGACTGCAAATCGGCTAATCCTGAAATCGCTTCGGCCAACTTGCTTTCGTCTCCCAACGGCACCAAACAACCCGTTTCACCCTGACGGACATATTCGGGAATCCCACCGGCATCAAAACCAATCACTGGCGTGCCACATGCCATCGCCTCTAATCCCACTTGCGGTTGGTTGTCCTCGCGCGAAGGAACGATTACCAAATCCGCCGCCGAATAGATCAGTCGCTGCCGGTCAACCGAGTCGACGAAACCCTGAGGATGAAATTTGGGCAGTGCATCTGACTCAGGAATTTCCCCCGCTCCAAAAACTAAACACTCAATCGGTGACTTCGTTTGGATTTGCGGAAGGCTATTTAGCAAATGATGAAACCCCTTGCGATGACTTCTGATATCGTCAGCTCCAAACGCAACCAAAACCGCGTCGGATTCGATCCCTAACTGCCGTCGTGCTTCCGATTTATCAACAGGATAGAATTTGCTCAGGTCAAATCCTAAATGAATCTTCTCAAAAGTTACGTCCTCAGGCCAAATAGAGCTTTGCTGGGCTAAGTCGATCATCCATTGGCTGGGCGCGGTGACGTGAATTCTCCGTCCGGCCAATGCTGATCTTTTCGCTTGGAACGAATCAACCGACACGTCGTTTGGCGACGGGTTGACGATTTGGGGGCAACTACCGCAGCCGGATTTGAACTTATCGCACCCAGTTGAATAATGGCAGCCGCCGGTAAACGCGTTCATGTCATGCAACGTCCAAACAATGGGAACATCGCGCCCAATCGAGCCAAAGAAACTCTCGTAGTCGGCGAAGAAGGCCAGCCAATGAAGATGAACGACATCCGCATCCACTGAACCGAGAGATAAATGGCTCGCTTCCGGCAGCCGCGCCATCGAGAACGTTTCGGCATGCGAATCGCGATCCTTCAGATGCTGATTGTAGAGTCGATAAATCTCTTTGTTGCGTTGCTTGGTTTGCTTTCGATTAATGAATCGTCGAAAGACGCTTTTTTTGGGCGGCGCGAAGTCTATCTTGTGAATTTCCTCTTCGACACTGGCAAAATCGTCTTGTCGATCGTTGCGGTGGTAATAGAACTGGCTATCGACGTTCAGTGCTCTGAGCTGATGATGGGTCCGCAGCGCGGCGGCCGCTGCTCCACCGTAAGGGAAAGTGCTGAAGTGACTAACTTTCATCGAACGCTCCCGGTTAGCATTGCGCGAATCGTTTGGCAGACTTCTTCGTAGCCTGTCGACTTAAAGGCAGCTTCCGCCAAGTGTACTTTGTTCAGGCTCAACAACGACTCGCTCTGTTAACGGCAAGGCGCTAGCCGCTGGTTCGTTGACTCACGTTTTCCCATTGGTTCTGTCTTCCGGTGAGCAACCCGAGGCTAGCGCTCTGCGGCTAACGTGGGTAAAATCGCTGACACACGGCTTACGCCGCCCGTTTCACCGGTGCTGGCAATGGCTGGTGAGCCTTCGTTGATTCAAATTTGGCTTTCGCCAGAAACATGTTCTCGAGCATCGCTTCCCGGCCTCTTCTGACGAACCAAACCCGCAGCCTGCGCTGCAACGTTTCGATTTGATCGCGCGTGCCATTCCAAACAGCACCAGAAATCTCCTTGTCACTCAAAGGAGTCAAACATTGATCGATAAACGAGTCCTTCTCTTGCATGAAACCATGCAGCATGACCTTTTCCTGATCAAGAAGATCTCGCCGAACGCGACTGCTGGTCGAAAACGAAATCAATTTTGTCGACACAGCCCGGCCCACACTTTGCGCGTACTGAAAAACAGCCATGTCGAACACGCCCTCACGCGCTTCGGCAGGCATGTGGTTAACAAAATCCATCGAATAGCACGCGCCGCCATTAATATGCGGCTCAAGCAAAAGTTTGCGTTTCTTAAATAATCGAGACTTGTAAACCTCTGGAACGTAGCAACCCATCATGATCGGAACTTCGTCGTGGCTATACCACTGATCTGACAATCGGTCGATCCAATCCGGCTGCGTCGGTGCCATATCGGACTCCATCCACAAACTGAACCCATCAAACCCTTTGTAATTCTCAGCCACATAGTCCATGCAATCCCAGAACATCGCCGTGGGCCCCTCGGGATAGCCAAAGATCTGAGTCGGACATTGAAACGAGATCGCGTTGCCAATTTTGCTGTAGGCGTCGTGAAGCGATTGGCTGTGCTGGGCGCGCGGACTGGCGGCCAACAAATAGTCTACCTCTGTTTCGGGCTTCGGGAAGGATTCAATCTTCTCTGCGATCTTGAGATAGCGATCGACTTCTTCCTGGCAGTAGTAGGGCAGAATTACAATATGACGTCTTCGTGGCATCGCGAAACTTCCTTGTTGACCGATTAACGAGCCATTTTTTTACTGGATTTTCGCAAATGCTGTCAATCTTGATTTTCGCTGCAATATTGCGAACGCGTTAGCGGTCTGTTGATTTAAGGCGGCATAGGATTCTAGCCTGTGATTTTACGTCTTCAAAGAAGACCAAGCGATTCGAATCGGGCAAAATTCACAAGCTGAAAACCTATGCCACGACTGTACCGCGAATAAATCAACAGCCCGCTAGCCGCGGGTCGCGAAGCCTTTGCCAGTAGCATCGTGAAAACGTTGCTCAACGAACCGGACGGCTTGCGCCGTCCCCCTAACATTTCATGTTTTTTTTCAATCGGAATCAGGAAAATTGGACGCAAGCCGTCCCGTAACGCAGCCTCCATTGTCGAACTGAGATTGACGTGCGACCGTCAAAAAAACTAATCTGCTGGAATTAAGGCGGCGTGATATCTACCGACGAAAAACAGGAAACGGCTTCCAGTGACAAAGTTCTACATCGTCGATCAATCGCTGGTCAATCGTGGCGGACACCACTACGACTATACCACCTGCATTGCAGAAGCCGCCAACAAGATGGGTTTCGAAACCATCGTCGTCGCCAACAAGAAGCTTGATGCCGAAACCGTATTCCCCAACACCCAACTTCAGCGGTCTTTTAAGAATACGGTTTACCAACGCGATAGCTACCTCGCCGGATTGAGGCATCTGAAACGTTCGAAGTTTGATTTGGAAAGTCAGTCAGCGCAAACCGGCTCCCATTGGGACCAATTCAAAGTATCCTATCGCCATCAAAAACTCCAACGTCGGCGCGGCAAAGTCATCAATCAATTTGCCAAAGACTGCGAAAGCGCTTTTGCGGGCGTGCGATTCAGCGACTCGGATCACATTTTTCTCACGACTGTGTCTGAACTGGAAATGATGGGGCTGGCGATCTTCCTGCGATCCAATCCGGCTACTATCGCTCCAACATGGCACCTTCAATTTCATTTCAATATGTTTGAAGGAAGGACCCCGGAATATGCCGCACAGTCGGCGACTGAAAAATTGACGCGCGAATGTTTTGAGTCGACACTGAATCGTCTGAGTTATCATCGCGTGCAATGCTACACAACCTCACGAACGCTGGCCGATCAATACAATCGACTTGGCGTAAGTTTTCTGACCTCTCTGCCGTACCCCGTCGCTCCTGAATTCGCCATTGCAACCGCTGCGAAGCCATTGTCTTCAGCGACCAACAGAAACCGGCAACCTCATTTCGTAAATCAACAGCCAAAAGTATTTGCAAAGCAAACTACGCGCGACGAATCGTGCATCGGAGAAAACAACGCGTCCCCGTCCATGCAGAACTCAGTGAACGCTGATTTCTGCACAGAACCAACCGTTCGGCAAATCAATTCGACCGCTTCCCAAAACGCACTAAGATTTACTTGCCCTGGCCAGATCAGACGCGAAAAAGGTTGTTTCGAATACCTACAACCTCTGGTCAATGAACTGTGGGACACTCACCTCGCTTCGGGTAAAGTAAAAATCGCGCTCCAGCGCCCGCGCCGCAAGAAGCTTCGGAAGCAGAAGATTGAACTGACTTTACCCCAAACCAACGACACTTCGTCTCTGTCCAGCGACGCGATTGAATATTTTAATCACCCACTCGGACGCGATGCTTACATAGACTTCATCAAGAATACCGACTGTGGGCTTCTATTCTACGACAGCCGCACCTATTTCAGCCGTCGCGCTGGCGTACTGGGCGAACTGCTTTCTGCCGGGAAACCGTTGATCGTTTCCGCAGGCAGTTGGTTGTCACAGCAAATCGCTGAACCGAATTTTCAGTACGGTGAAAGCCTCTGCCAGCAAGCCGAATCGGTACGTGTGCTCAGGATCGAAGACGTAGAGTACGATGGAAAGAACGCTCCTGCGACCGGAGGCGTCGTCACGTTTGATCGGGGAAATCACCCCTTTCAACTTTCGCTCAATCATCAGACTTCAGAACAACTTCTTCTCTTCCGTTTCGAGTGGAAATTCCCGACTGAAGAAGGCACATTTGTCAGGATCTGCATGACGCAAAAGGACGGCCAAGGCAGCACGATTGGCTCTGTTGAGCAAATCGTTGGGCATCGCCGGAATGAACGAAAACCAAACTGCCTGTTCCGAATTCAAAGCGACACCGAAACGATTGAAATCGCACTCAGTAATGCGTTCTCACCATCAACGGCCAGTTTAAAGAACATCAGCATTGAACTGCTTTCAATGCCGACTGAAAGTGAGCCAAGTACCATTGCCTTGAGCAGCGTCGGCATCATCGCGGCTGACGCAAGCCAGCTAAGTTCAGCGGTCGCCGAAATGGTCCAGCACTACGCCCACTACAAATCATCCGCAGAAAAATTCGCTCAGCACTGGTTTGCAGCACACAATCCACTCCGCACCGTCGCTCATCTAATCGCTAATCAGTGATCTCCGATAATTCCCACCGAACCACAATTTTCAAAACTAAAGATTGGAAGAAACCATGAACGTACTTGTCGTCGGCGGAGCCGGATACATAGGATCGCATATGGTTCGGCAACTTGATGCTGCCGGGCACCGCGTGACCGTGTTAGACAATCTTTCTACCGGTTTTCCCGAAGCGGTAACCGCAGGTAATCTTATCGTTGGCGATATGGCCGATCAGGAGTTAGTCAAATCCGTTCTCACAGATCACTCAATCGATGCCGTCATGCATTTTGCGGCCTGTGCCTTGGTCGGCGAATCCGTGGCGTCACCGGCGAAGTATTATCGCAACAATGTGATGGCGACGATCGAGCTGTTGGATGCAATGCGCGCCGTTGAGGTCAAACGCATTGTCTTCTCAAGCAGTTGCGCGACCTATGGGGTCCCTGACGTAGTGCCTATTTCAGAAAAAACGCCACAAAACCCGGTCAACCCTTACGGATTCACGAAACTGGTTATCGAACGCGCGTTGGAAGACTACGCCAAAGCTTACGGTTTCGGTTTCGCCGCGCTGCGATACTTCAACGCCGCCGGCGCGTCTCCGCTGGGCGGGATCGGCGAAGACCATGATCCAGAATCCCATTTGATTCCGCTCGTTCTTCAGGTCGCACTGGGGCAACGGAAGCACATTTCGATCTATGGCACCGACTGGCCCACTCCGGACAAAACTTGCATACGCGACTACATTCACGTCGACGATCTGAGCTCCGCGCACTTGGCCGCTATTGAGCGGATTGAACTGGGCAAGGGTTTGAAGGTCAACCTCGGCACCGGCAACGGATTCAGCGTAAGACAAATTATTGAGACCTGCCGAGCCGTCACCGGGCATGAGATTCCCGCCATCGAAGGCGATCGTCGGCCGGGCGATCCACCAGAACTGGTCGCCGATGCGTCGCTGGCAAAAGAGGTCTTGGGCTGGGAACCAAAATACCTTACGCCTAAACCGATTATTGAAACGGCTTGGAAGTGGCATCAGTCTAACCCGACCGGTTACGCCAATACAAATGACGCCGCACCGCCGTCGACTAAGTATTTCGTTGAAGCCTATCTATCAAAGCAACAATCCCCTCTGCCTCAACAGACAGGACTCACCCGTTAAGCAGCGTCATCACGATCGCGATCACAAGTCCGCAAATAATCACTGCCAACACGTTGGTCACAATCATTCTTTGCACGCGTTCGTACCGAGGTGACGATATCAGCTCGTAGGTTTGGCCGTTGTGTTCGATTCTCACGATTCGATTATCGACAACTTTCATGCTGCCGTCTCCAGAGGGAAGTAACACTTGCGATCCGTCCTGATGTCGACGATAAAAAAACGCAGGATCCACGGCCGAAAATTTGGGCGGCAGCAGATGGTCCACCGGCCGAGGCGTGAACACAACGAACGGAGGATCGTTGGGTGGGTCAGTGCGCTCCAGTTCCGTTTTCTTAGCCGTTGGATTCGTTGGCGCGGCTGGTGATTCAACCTTTGTACCGGCGACTGGTGAAATCCGCGGTTGCTTTGGCTGAGGCTTCCGCTTTGCCTTAGCAGCCGAAGAGGCAGCAGCCTTCGAAGATTTAGCTGTTTTTTCAACTGACGAATCAACTAACGAATCAGCTTTGGGTTGCACCTGGATCGTTTGTTGACAATGGGGGCAGGCCATTTCGGACCCAAACATCGACGGGTAGATCCCAAACGGCTTTTCACAGCTGGGACAGCCATAAGCCTGCACCTCTTCTGCCTTAGTCTCAGCACTGGTATTAGGCTGTACTTTCGCTTCTCTGGTTTGGGGTGATGCCCCTTTTAACGAAGC
>CALDEW010000242.1 GCA_937942355.1 uncultured Pirellulaceae bacterium
CGCGGCGCGGAATAGAACTGGAGTTTGATTCCAAGGTTGTGCGCTTCTGCGAAACCTACACCAGCGGTGATCAAGATCACGACGGCGTCGACGCGTTTTTATGTTTGGTCACGGCGATCTGTTTTGATCAGGGAATTGCCAAATTGTGCGGCGACGGCGGTCCAGAAGAAGGAGCGATCATCGTGCCAGTTCATAGCTCCTTAAATTCGTAGCATCGTTCAGCTTCCGTTTTATTTCTTCAAGTCGCGATAGTACTGCGTCGATAGGCAAAAAACTGCCAAGGTAACGATTCCTGATATGATTAGGGTTCTATCAAGCGTTTCAAAAAACTGCGGGGCGATAATGCCCAGAACCATTCCCGCGCTTAGATAAACTGCCAGCAGTGCGACGTGCAGCGCGAGTATGGCTGCAGAGACATGAGATATTGTCCGTAGAACGTCGATACTCTTCATTGGCTAAGATTTTTTCTCGCTCAGCGGTTCAGGGGATTCGACCGGCGGCCAAATGATTTTGGCGATCTTGCCATTCTTTTGAATCTCGTTGCCTTTGCCTCCGCGCGAGGTTGTGCGGTACTTGACGGTGGAGATAGTTTTCTTCGCGCCGCGATTGGTTTCGACGGTCAGGAGATCCCGATCCCCCGAGCTGGCTTTGAATCCCAGCAATCGGTCGGTTTTGGCCAGCTTGATCAGCATGACGCCTTTGCCAGGGCCGGAAAGGTAATTGACTTCTTCTGCGGGACAGACCACTGCACGACAGGCCTCGGAAATCGCCAGAATCGTCTCGTCGCCGTCAATCGCTTCGACGCCCACGATAGATGCGCCGGCGCTGCAGCGCGCGAACCGGCGGCCACTGCGAGTCGATGGCTCGGCGAATCCGGCGAGTGTGAACCGAAGAGCGTAGCCGTTGCTGGACGCCGCGAAGCCGTGAATATCGGGACACACTTCAGGATCTTTTGGATCTTCGGCCGTGTCACCGATGACGCGCGGGTCAAAGGACATCACCGAGACAATTTTTTCGCCGTCTTTGAGTTTAAACAGTTTCTGAACCGGTTCGCCAAAGCCTGTCGATGCGGGGATGTCGATCATCCGCGCGGTGTAGCAAACGCCCATCGACGAAAACAAACCGATCGTTTCGCGCGTCGAACCGGCGACGACAGCCATGACGCTGTCGCCACCGCGCACGCGGCTTTTTGAGGGATCGGCGATCTGTTTCTGACGCTTCACCCATCCGTCGGCAGTAATCAGCACGTGGCAGTCTTCGGCGACGATAAAATCCTCGGCAGAATACTCAGCTTCCTCTCCCACCGCTTCGATAATAGTACGGCGTTTGGATTCTTTGTCCTTGCAGAATTCGCCGATCAGGTTTTCAATTTCGCCTCGCACGATCGCCCAACGGCCAGAAGCGTTGGTGTCGGCGGTGTCTTCTTTAAGCAGTTTGCGAATCTGACGGGCGCGCTTGTTTTTGTTTTTGAGTTCCTCTTGAATCAGATTGATCTCAAGCCGCGCCAGACGATAGAGCTTCAATTCCAAAATCGCATCGGTCTGGATCTCATCCAATCCGCCTTTGCTGGCGGGGAAGCGTTTCATGATCTTCACCGCCGCGTCGGCCTTGCCGTCGGATTTACGGATGATGCGAATGATCTCATCCAAAGCATCAAAGACGGTCACAAAGCCATTGAGGATGTGCAGCCGTTTCTCCAAAGAGGCCAGTTCGTTCTCCAGACGTCTGGTGATGACTTCCAAACGGAAGTGCAGAAAGTGCCACAGGATTTCTTTTAGGCTCAACCGATTGGGAGCACCAACTTCTGGGTTCTCCGTCGGAACCAGACACGTCATGTTCACATTGAAGTTGTGTTGCAGCTGCGTGTTCTTATAGAGATAGGCCAACACTTTATCGGGGTCGGCATCTTTCTTTAGTTCCAAGTCGATGCGAATGTCTTCAGTAGAGACATCGCGCACTTCGTTGACCAAAGGCAACTTTCCACTGTACACGGCATCGGACATTCGTTCGACCAGCGTCGCTTTATTGACCGCGTAAGGGATCGTTACGATTTGAATGATGGTCTGCTTTTTGGTTTTAACGATTTTGTGCGTGCCGCGGACGGTAACAGCGCCTTGACCGGTGGCGTAGATTTCGCGCAGTTCTTCTTTGGTGTTAATGATCTGGCCGCCGGTGGGAAAATCAGGCCCCTGGATCGCATCTTTGGCGACCAGTTGGTAGTCCTTGATCTCGGGGTCCTTGAGCAATTTCAGCAACGCGCTACAGACTTCCTTAAGGTTGTGCGGCGGCATGTTGGTGGCCATGCCCACGGCAATGCCGGTCGCGCCATTGACCAACAGGTTGGGCATGCGACTGGGCAGGACGACCGGTTCTTGGCGTGTGCCGTCGTAGTTGTCTTTGAAGGCGACCGTTTTGGTGGCCAAGTCAGTAAGGATTTCGCCAGCGATCTTGGTCATGCGACATTCGGTGTATCGCATCGCGGCTGCGTTGTCGCCGTCGATCGAACCAAAGTTACCGCTGCCGTCGACCAGCGGCATGCGCATCGCAAAGGATTGGGCTTGCCGGACCAGCGCTTCGTAGATGGAACTGTCGCCGTGGGGATGATAGTTACCCATCACGTCACCGACGACTTTAGCGCACTTGCGATGTTTGGCGGTGTGCGACAGCGACTGCTGATTCATCGTATAGAGAATCCGCCGCTGTACTGGTTTCAGTCCATCGCGAACGTCCGGTAGGGCCCGGCTGGTGATGACCGACAAGGAGTAATTGAGATATCGTGTTTGAGCGGCCAATCGCAGCGGGATGTTCATTTCCGAATCGCTGAAATCTCCTTCGTCTTCAAACAAAGGCGTGTCGCCATTGCGATCGCCGCTTCCACTGCCTTTTCGATTGCCTTTACCGCCTGAGGCGGCGGCAGGTTTCGCTTTACGAGTCGACGGTTTCTTCTTCGCCTTGGATGCTTTTGACGATGGAGTAGATTTTGCTGATCGGCGTTTCGCCACGACGGTTTCCTTGATGTTTTACGTTAAAAATGTTCGAGCTGGCAGTCCCGCCCTGGGCCGGAAATGCGGGGCTTGGAGCCAATTTCTGGTCCGCGTTGCACCTGAAAGCGGCACTGCAAACGGTGGTTAGGTTTGCTTTGCCGGTCGCGCAGAGTATACCAGTCACTTAAGTTCGGTTGTAGACGGTTTTCACGGTTGTAGCGCTTCCGAGTTTGGTTTGCCTGTGTGGAGCCCGAATTTGGCTGAGTATTGATTCGCGGCGCTGCCGAAGACTTCAAAACAGCAGCGCCCGTTCGTGAAATAGCGGTCCCGAGCTTAAGCGAAACTTATATATGAAACTGACGATCGTCTGCAATGGATTGATGGCGATCTTAAGTGTTTTCTGGAAATGGAGTTCCTGATGAAACGCACTATCTTAGCGGCTTTGGTGATGTTCGCCGTGCTGGCATTTGTATCCCAAACTGCTTCTGCCCAAACCGGCAAAGGCAACTTGCCGAACTACTTGTTCTCGCAGTACACAACCCAGGGCCAGGGCGGAGTAACCGCTGGTAAGTACCCAGCGCCTCATCCAGTTCCTCCTTACGTGGGTGAAAGCTACTACACCTACCAGCCATTGATGCCGCACGAAATGATGTACGAGCATCAACGCAGCTATTACAACTACTACAACGACAACAGTTTCAAGGGTGGCGGTCCTTCTTTGAACGTGACATCCGTACGTTGGCAGAACGGCCACGGTGGTTATCGTCCGTTACCTCTGTCCAACTACTACCTGTCAAAACTTCAATACGGGCTTGCCAGCCGAGCCTACTGCATGGGCGGTGATTGCGGGCTTGGATTGGGTGGCAGTGGACTTGGCGCCGGTGGCGGCGGATTGAAAGGTCGACTTAAAGGTCGTTGTGCCAGCGGTCACTGTAATTAATTCAGCGTTACACCTCGGCGGCGGCGAAAGTCGGTGACGCCAGAGGTTGTGCGACGTTCGGCGGCAACTAAAGTAAATCGTCAGAGCGAAAAGAGCGGCGTCTGCCGTTTTGCGAGCCCCCAGTTTTCGCTGAGCGCGTCAAGTCTTAGATTTTTAGAAATAGGTAGAGCAATGAAACAGTTTATTTTGACAACCGGTTGTATGTTGGCTGTGAGCCTGAGTTTCTTTGCTCAATCGGCTGACGCTCAAAGGTGTTCTTCTTGTGAGGGTGCCGCCGTTGAAAGTGGTGTCTTTGAAAGCGGCATCATCGAAAGCGGCATTGTTGAAGGTGGCATTGTTGAAGGTGATTTCGGCGGCGATTATGTCGAAGGTGTTCCCTGCAAAGGTTGCAGCGCTGGTTCCAAGGTTCGTGGCATCGTCAGTGGTGCTGCCGGTTTGATTCTAGGACCACAAACGGGTCCAATCTCTGATGGCGATGGGATGGTTCAGCCCCAAGCTAAGTGCCTTCATCCTAAGCAAACCTTGACCAATGCTGCGCGAGATGCCTTCAGCCCGAACCCGGTTTACGCCTACAGCAATCCAGGACTGCGAGCCGGCAGGACTCACGCATGGAATCAAGCCCAAGCCCAAAATTACAGCTGGCACGGCGGTTACAACTCATGGCGGTTCGGCCAACCGACAGCAGTCGTTGTCCCACCCACAGCGTCTTACCAATCGTCTTACGCTTGGGGCGTAGGTCAAACGCGCAGTACACCGATCCATCATCAGTTCGGACGTGGGGCCGGATCATCCGGCGGCGTCGGCGGTGGTTTTCAAAACACGCCTTACTGGCCCCATAGCACCAACAACTTTGGTTACTATCCGGTTCGAGCCAGTTGGTAGTGGAATGTTGTTAAACTTCCTCGTTGCATCTGCTTGTGCGGCAGCGATCAAATTTGATGCAGCGCGGGATCTTTAACAAGATCCACTACTTTGGGTGGCTGAGTATTATCAGCGAATGTAAAAAGACGCCGAGTCAATTTGATTCGGCGTTTTTTATTTGTACGATGGTTGTATCGCAATCAAACGCTATCACTTCGCAGTTTTTCAAGAACGAATGGCGCTGTTGGAGCGTACAGGTGAGAGAAAAGGAATTCATCCCACCGGAGCGATTATGTTTCTCAGCCAAATTTTGCTACTTCTTGG
>CALDEW010000243.1 GCA_937942355.1 uncultured Pirellulaceae bacterium
AGTCTGGCTGAATTCGGGGTTCGACCCTCATAACCGGACTTTTTGATACCACTTGGGCGAGTTTAGCGGTTGCATGATTTCGTTTGCCGCCTCCGGTCATTGCATAACCTAGGCTTACTCTGCACAGACTATTGAGCATTCTTTTTTTTCTTTCCCCTTCAAAGCTAAATCAAGCAAACTCGAGGAGATCCCCGTGAAACGAATTTTCACCCTTGCCACCCTTTGTTCCATAGTAGCTGCAAGCAGTGCGTGCGCATTTCAGTCAAACGTGCCGGTTGAAGTGCCTCGAAGCAACCTGTCCCAGGCGAAAGAGTCATTGGAATTGCCCGCAGCCCAAACAAATTTGATTGTTGCTCAATTGGCTCAAGGACAAGATCATGCAGCTGACGTAGAACGTAAAGCTGTTATTCAGCTGGTCAGCCCTGAAAGCGTAGTTCCAGAAACAGGCGACCTCCAACAAGCAAGCGATTTTCGAGAGACGCTCAAGCGCGATCCTTACCTCACACACAGACCCAAGCCAGAAGACCGGTGGACGATTAAGGATGCGCAGTGGAGAACCGATGACCAAGAAACGACAGGACCTGTTGAAGTTGTCGTGAGAGATCAAGCGACCGAAGAAACAGTGCAATTAGACGGCACTGCGACGGCCTTGGAGCAGCGACGAAAAGTAGAAGTTGATTCTTTAAAGCCAATTGTAGTCGCCGATACTGTCAAACCTGTGCCTTCGGAGCGACGCAATTCCTTCGTGCCGCCTGTGCCTTTGGATCAAAGCAATCCATTCGTTACAGTTGAACAATCGTCGTCGTTGGTAGAAGGCGTTGAACACATGGAATCAACGAAACAAACTCCGGTTGGGCAAGCGGTTGATCAGAGCAGTGCAGCAGCGGTTGCCCGTCCAGTAGAAACTTCGGGATTGGTTGAACGTACAGGAGCAGTTGGGCGATCTGTGGAAACAAGCGGCGTTTCGGACGTTGTTGTAACTCAGGTTACCGAAACCCAGCCGGCGGTTACGAATATTGAAGTAAGAACACCTGCCGTAGAAGGAGCTATTACTAAAACAGACGCGGCGACATCACAGTCACTGGTGACACCAGGTTCTGTTGAACCATCCCGGTCTGTTGAAGGTTCCAAGGAAACGCATGTTGTTTCGAAAGAGGTTGCTCCTGTGGCAGCTGCCACTCAACGGCAGGCAGCGCGGCGCAAGAAAGCCGGTTTTGGCTGGTGGTCTGTTCTAGGACTTGCGCTGTTGCCGTTGTTTCTCTTGGCAGGCATTTACGGGCTGGGGTCGACAATGTTAGGACGATCGCGGTCTGACCTGTGGGAGGGAACGTTGTCGCCAACGACTTCCGCTGAGAGTGCCACCGCCAAATCTTTGGGAACCGATACGCGGCGTTCGACTGAAGCATCGCGAGTTGCCGTCAGTGAGGTAGATACCTGTGCCAGTGAAACTGGAAAGTCAGAGGTTTGTGAAGTTGCTGCTGGCGGCGTTGGATCTCACGGCCTGAATGTTAATGGCGCTCAATCGCGTGCAACAGAGACGTGTAAAGCTGAGTCGCGTGGTGTTGAACCCCGTGACTCAGGACGCCGTGAAGTTCGGGGGCGTGAAGTTCGGGGGCGTGAAGTAGAATCGCGCGATGAAAGATCTCGTGACGAAGAAAGTCTTCGTGTTGAGTCGCGGCCAGTAGAAAGCCACGGCTTCGATTCTTGCGAATTCGAATCACGTGGATCAAAGGTTCGTGAAGCCGAATCCCGTAGCTCTGAGTCTCGCGAAGTTCCAAAACGCGAAGCAGAAGCTCGCACCGAAACAGTTAGCGACGCTGAAGCGCGTCGTGCAGAATCACGCGGCGTCGGTTCTTGTGACGTTGGATCGCGCACAAACCAGACGCGCGAGGTCGAATCTTGTGAAATAGAGTCACAAGAATTAGAGACGTGCAATGTTGAATCCCGCCAGTCCGAGAATCGAAAACCAAGGACGCGCGGCGTAGATAGCTCCGTCAAAAAAACTGCCGGTGGCAATAAGCCGACGGAGTCTTCGGATCGAACTTCTGGATCGAAGAAGGTCGCCGCGGCGTCTGGTAAAGGGCGTTCGCGCGATGACTTCACCACTATTGGTGGAATCGACCGAGAAAGTCAACAAGCTTTGTATGATGCTGGATATCTGCGATTTAGCGACCTTGCCAATGCAAGCCGCAAACAGCTTCGCCAGGTTTTCGATGGTCACCGCCGGAAGTTCAAATCTTCGGAGTTAAATCGTTGGTCGAAGCAAGCTGCATTAGCCGCCCGCGGCGAAGTGGCTTCGGCTGAGCGACCTGTTGCTCAGCAGGTGCGTGACAAGCAGGCGTCTCCTACCTCTTCACGATCAGGTTTGTCGCGATCGGCATCATCAGTATCAAATATGTCTGGTGCAGATGATTTGAAAAAAATCCGTGGCATTGGACCCGTGACACAGCGCGTGCTGTTCGATTGCGGGATCACTCGTTTTGAGCAGATTGCCCAGATGACGTCTGAGGAAATATCTGATTTGTTTGCTGACCAGAAGAACAGATTCAGGTTGCAAGATGCATCGACATGGCCTGAGCAGGCACGATCTTTAGCAGCTCAGCGAAGTGACGACGATAACCAAGATATTGCGGTCCTTGAAGAAATCAACGAGCTTCGCGCCATGGTGTCTGGAGCAAATACGACTTCGGATTCAAAGAAACGTGTCAATTCAAAAGCGAAATAATGACGCGTCTAATTATAGAAAGCCTCCGCGCATGAGGCTTGAACGGAGGGTTTCGAAAGAGGCCCTTTTTTCGTTGAGAAAAGACTGTTTGTCGATTACGACGCATCCACTGCCGGAGCGTTTTTGATCAGCGCGTCAAAGTTTTCGGGAAGTTCGACTGCGGCGGGATCGATCATGCCGGCCACTTCACCAATGACCGTAATCATCGGGCTGCCCATCTTGCGCTGCAACACCAGATCGGCGATCGTGGATAATGTGCCGGCAACGGCAATTTGATCGGCTTGCGTGGCGCGCTGAACGCTTGCCGCAGGCGTGTCAGGAGATAGCCCCGCTTCGATCAGAGCCATTGTGATTTTTCGTAAATGCTTGTACGCCATCATCAAAACCAGCGTATCTATCTTGGCCAGCGCGGCGTAGTCGAAACTGTGGGGCGCGAGGTTGGGATCGGTGTGTCCGGTCAGCACCGCAAAAGATCGTGCCAGCCCCCGAGTAGTGACAGGAATTCCAACGGCCGCCGGTCCGGCGATACAACTGCTGACGCCAGGGACGACAACGCAGGGAATCGAATTAGCCCGGCAAGCGTCCATCTCTTCTTGAGCACGTCCAAAAACGAACGGGTCACCGCCTTTGAGCCGCACCACCATTTCGCCCGCGCAGCCGTGTTTGACCAACAGGTCGTTGATCTCCGGTTGCTTGATCCGGTGGTGGTCAGGATATTTCCCGACGTCGATTAGAGTTGCTTCGGCCCGCGCCCATTTGAGAACTTCTTTGGGGATCAAACGGTCGTGGATGATCGTGTCGGCCTGTTCAATCAACCGCATGCCACGCACCGTAATCAGATCTGGATCGCCAGGCCCGGCACCGACCAGATAAATTGTGCCACGGTGAGAATTCATGAATGCCTTGATGGGTCGGCGTTAATTGGACGGCGTTAATTGAGGCAGCGTAACGGGGCAGCCTTGTTCAAGTTCAGCGATTGCCATTTCGATGCACAGGTCAGCGATTTCGGGATACATGCCGATCGGCAGATCACAAACGCACACGTCTCCATCGGCATTGGTCGAGCTATTGGGAAACCTGACGTCGGGACCGCTGGGCAAACCGAACGCTTCGGGAATATCAACAGTCGTATGCGGGCCTCGACTGATCAAGAAAGGAACGACGAACTTATGCCGTGTCGAAATTGATTTGGCAACAGCATCGGCTTCCGGATCTTGATCGAGAAAAGCTATTTCATAGTTTAACTCAGGCCTCAGATCCTTCAATTGCTGAAGCAACGCGTAAGTTGATTTACTGCTGTTGGCGTTACGGCGAGTCCCATGCCCTATCAAGGCGATTGTGGTGTCGTCTATCTCCAGCGCTTTGTCTGTAAGCATTTGATCCACACGATTGAGGATCAGGCTGGCAATTTTTTGGTGCATCCCGATCACTGGCGAGATGAACAGATTGTACTGATTGTGCTGCGGATTCTCTGCCAGTCGCTTGGGGATTACATTTTGCAAGTAGTAGCCGACGCTGGTCATCGCCGGAACGATGAGGACGTTTTCAACTTCTTTGTCTTTGAACAATCGCATGAAGTCAGACATGTCCGGCAGTCCGTTGAGAAACGCCGGAGTGACGGTGGCAAAAATATCTTTGATCGCAATGGCCGCCGCCAGATCGTGCAGCGGTTGGTTGGAATCGGGCGCCGCCATCGAACCGTGAGCGCCAAGAATCAATGCGCAGTTTTTATAATGCTTCATAGGATTTGATTCTGTCAGTTTAACGTTTAGCCGGCAGGCGTCGGTGTTTGGCGGGGTGAAACGAGGGCGCCTGCCGGCTTGTCGTTAAACGTCCGATATTTACCCAAGCGGCTGCCTAACCCAGCTGCACCAACGGTTGGACTTCGTCAAACGTTGCTTCTTCTTTCCCGGTTACCCTTGTGCGTCGTTCGCTACGACCCAGCAGGCGTTGATAGAAATCGCCAAGCCCTTCGCCTTCGTTGCGGTCAGCGGCGTACTTCTTCAACAGAGGTTCCAAGGTTGAAATCGTATCTTCGACTTTCATATCCGCCGCATACAGGTCCGCCATGCGGTCGCCTTCCAACCGGCCACCCACAAATAGATGATAGATTCCTGGCCGGCGACCAACGAAAGCGATGTCGGCGGTGTAGGGACGGGCACATCCATTTGGACAGCCGGTCATCCGGACAGTTAATTTCGTATCACCCAGACCCATTGATTCAAGTTTGTCACCTAATTCACGGAT
>CALDEW010000244.1 GCA_937942355.1 uncultured Pirellulaceae bacterium
TGATCAGGTCCGCCGCCTCTTCCAACTGAGCCTTGGAACTCTGAGGCCCCATCACAATCCCTTTGCCGCCGGATTCATTGACGGGTTTGACGACCAGATCGGCGATGTTGGCCAATACATGGTCGCACTGTTTGGGATCAGCACACAAAAACGTTGGCACGTTGTTGATGATTGGATCTTCTTTGAGATAGTACTCAATGATTTTGGGCATGTAAGCGTAAACAGCTTTGTCATCCGCCACGCCCGTGCCAGGCGCGTTGGCCAGCGTGACATTGCCGGCCAAATAGACATCAAAGAGGCCTTTGACGCCCAACACTGAATCTTTATTAAAGTACTTGGGGTCCAAGAAATCATCGTCCACGCGGCGATAGATCACGTCGACCTGCTTCAACCCGCGCGTCGTGGCCAAGTAAACGTGTTGGTCGATGACGACCAGGTCGCTACCCTGAACCAGTTCGATACCCATCTTGCGAGCCAAAAAAGTGTGTTCAAAATAAGCCGAATTGTAGATGCCGGGCGTCAACAGAACCGTCGTCGGATTCTCCGCTGTCTCAGGAGCACAACTGGTCAGCGTATCCCAAAGCTTGTCCGTGTAGTCACTCACCGGCGCGACGCTCATCCCTTCAAAGACGCCGGGAAAAGTGTTTTTCATGATCTCACGATTCTCGAGCACATACGACACGCCTGAGGGGCAGCGCACGTTGTCCTCCAGCACTAAAAATTCCCCGTTGGCGTCGCGAATCAGATCAACGCCAGAGATATGGCACCAAACATTCCGCGGCGGACGAAAGCCCTCCATCTGTTTTCGATACGGCCCGGACGATTTGATCAAGGCTTCATCGACGATGCCGTCTTTGATAATTTTTGCTTCGTTGTAAAGATCGCGGATGAATAGATTCAGCGCTGTCACGCGCTGCTTCAGCCCTGCCTCGATCGTGGCCCACTGTTGGCAAGCGATGATTCTTGGAACAAGATCAAACGGCCAGATCTTTTCGGTACCCTTGGAGTGGCCGTAGACGGTGAAGGTAATGCCGCGATTGTATAAAAGCGCTTCGGCGGCCTGCTGATTGGCCTGCAAATCGCTGCCTTGTAAAGACGAAAGCTTGTCGTAGATCGCTTGGCAGAAATCGCGCGGTTTGCACTCAGCATCGAACATTTCGTCGAAACAGGCCGGCAACTGATAATTGGATAAGTTCATCGATGGTTGGATAGAATGAATGGTTGGTGGTTTTTATATGCCCGTTTCTTAGCACCTTAGGCGATCGAGGATCAGCGCTGGACGTTTTTCGATGAGAGGCAGTTTCTAAATGTCGCTTCTCCCCTGCCATAGTCTCAACACACACTGCAAATGCTGCGCCGCAACAACGGCCTTCCTTCTGCCGAAGATACTGGTTTAATGGACGGTCCTGTGCACGTTCAGAAAAGCTGTGCAAGAATTGGGCAGCCATCTTGGTAGTTTGGGCAATTTCGGGGCTAAAACCGCCCCAGTTTGAATAGATCGGCGAATCTTGAATGTGTCTTCGCTTTTCTTTTTGGTGCTTGGCGGACCGTCCTAATTGGCACCTGCTTCAGATCAGTATCTTCCAATCTGCCGACTGGTTCTGCCTTGCACCGGTGAGTCAGGCCGCATGTCGTTGGCGGCGTAGGCCATGGTTGATAGAAAGCGCGTTCCGCTGACAGGACTTAAACCCTACTTCGCCGAATCCAACGCGCGTCCTTCGAAATGATCGCAATTCTTTCGGCGGCAACGGCTTTGCTTGATGGTGATGTCCACGCTTTATCGTAGAGAGCAGACAACGCTTTGGGCACCTTTACCATTATCACGCGGCGACATCCGCTTAAGTGTGACATGGCGGTGCGATAATTCGCGACAAAAACCCAATTTCTGTATAAAGCGGACACTATAATGACTGCAATAATTGCTCCTTACCTAATCCCCGTGTCATGCCGGAAAATTTCATGAAGCGCTCCCACGTTAAGCCTCCTGAAGCAGATCTGAGCGTGACGTCGACGGACCTACTTCGCCAAGCGCAAGCCGATAACCAAACGGCTTGGCAGCAATTGGTAACGCGGTACAGCCGACGCATCTACCGATGGAGCCGGCAGGCCGGATTGCAGCCGACCGATGCGGCAGATGTGACTCAAGACGTGCTTCATGCGGTCGCGCGAAAGCTGGGAGATTTCCACCGAGATCGCCCGGGGGACACGTTTCGTGGTTGGTTGCGAAGAATTACAAACAACAAAGTTAATGATCACTTTCGAAAACAAAACAAAACGGCGGATAAAGCGTCCGGCGGTGTTAATCAAGTCGAGTTCTTGGCTGCTGCTCCCCAAGAGGCGCCCGGAACTTGGAACACATCGCTGGTGGCGTCGGACATTTCATTCGTTTCAGCATTTAAAAATCAGCGTATTCAAATAGTTGTCCAAAGGGTTCGATCCAACATTAGCGCACGCGACTGGAAGCTATTTTGGCGAATCGCCGTCGATGGTCAGTCGGCTGCCGATGCGGCAAAAGAGCTGGGCATCACCGCCAATGCAGCTCGATTGGTAAAAATGCGAGTCTTAAAACGTTTAAAAAACGGACTGGCCGATCAACCGGATTCATAGATAGAAATTTCGAGTGGGATGAAAACAGATCAACCAAATTCCAGTGACGTTTTCTCACGTTGCCCATCTCATGATGAAATCCAAGGCTGGTTGACCGGAACGTTCGACGAACCGACGATCAGTCAGCTCGAGCAACATTTCGAGAGCTGTGCCCATTGCGAACAAACGCTTGCAACGCTGGACGTCCCCAGTGATGAAGTGATCCAACAGCTTTCTGAGCTGCCATCAACGGATGAAGACGAAGCCGACTATCAGCGGTTGCGGCAACAGCTATTGGCCGCGCCCGTTGCGTTCCCTGACGATCAACTGGCACTCACCTTTCTAGAACAGGCTCAGCGATTGGCCGACCCACAGTTGGGGACGCTGCCTTTCCGCTTGGGCAGCTACGAATTGATTGAATGTATTGGTCGAGGCGCCTCGGGAGCCGTCTATCGGGCTCAACATTTGAATCTTGAAAAAACGGTTGCCGTAAAAGTGCTGGGCTCCTCTGTGAAAAATAGCGCTCAAGCAATCGCGCGATTCAGCGCTGAAATGAAACTGATCGGATCGCTGGCTCATCCTCACATCGTACGCGCGACCGACGCCGGTGAAGTTGATGGTCTCCATTTTTTGGTGATGGAGTACGTGGAAGGCATCGACGCCGCGCAATTGCTGTTCCGAGAGGGGAAGTTAAGCGTTCCTGTTGGCTGCGAGATCGTCCGGCAGGCTGCGTTGGGACTACATTTTGCTCACTCAAAATCGTTAATCCACCGAGACGTCAAGCCTTCCAATTTACTGGTCGCCGCGTCGGGGCAAGTGAAGCTGCTGGATCTTGGCGTAGCGACGCGCGTCGAGGAATCTTCGCATGAGCCAACAGCGGACAAAGCAATCGTGGGGACACTCAGTTACATGGCACCCGAGCAACGATCGGCTTCACTGAGTTCCGATGCACGCGCCGACATATACGGATTGGGAAAGACCCTGATCAAATTACTGGTAGGTAAAAGCTCCTCCTCAAGCGATCTGGCAATGGACGACCTACCAAGCACTGCCCCTACCGACGTGCAGTCGCTGATCAGCAGCATGGTGGCAACCAACCCCGACGACCGCCCGGCCACCGCAGGCGCGGTGGCCAAGGCCTTGTCGCCTCATGCCGATCAACAGGCCTTGATCGATCTGGTTACCAAATTATTCCCAAATCGTTCGGATTCAGGCATCCCCTCAGATGAGTTTGCAACACGAGCAAAATCCTCCACGGTTAATCGTTCACGACGACGCTGGATTGCTGCCGCCGTTGGAATAGGAATCGCCGGAGCGTCGGCTGCGTTTTGGCTGCCCCAGTCAGGCATCAAAAAAGCACGCTGGCGCACTCTCGAAGCGGTAGATACAAACTTGTTATTTCCAGCAGACGATAGCGCAGCAACGTTTGAAATACGTGAAGACGGGCGGATTGAGATGCGATCCAACGAAATTTCGTTGCTTCGATTGGGCCAACCTCTACTGGGCACGTTTTCATTCAACGTGATACTCCATCCACGAGAAAACAAAAGTAGCGGTGTGTTCTTCGCAGGCCAACGCGTTGGTCAGCAACTGACCTTTCAAACGATTGAACTTGGCCACGATCCGAGTTCCGAGACTCAGGGATCTCAAATGGTTTGGAGCCGCTGGACCGCCAACCTGAATAATCAGAGCGAAACGCCAAATGCAAAACGCGAAACTCTGGCAACTCTTGCCATTGAACCGACAATCGGCGTGTCGCGTGACCAATTGCAAATCACCTGTGGTCGGCGAAGCATGCCTGAAGTCCGCATCAATGGAGCCCCGTTTCCAGACGCAAGTTGGAATCTAACAGAGGCCGGCAGGCAACTTCAGGCCACCCCTTTTGCTCAACTACCAACCGCTTTTCTGGGCGATCTGGGCTTGGTGAATGTTGGGGGCTTTGCTTATTCGAACAACCTCGTCTGGCGTATCGGTAGGTCTCAATGCAAAACAGAAAAACAAATTGCAGGCGTGATCAAGGCCTGCCAAAGCGTGCCGGGCTGACCTTAGTCGAGTTGCTGGTTGCCATCGCGATTATCGGCATTCTGATTGGTATGCTACTGCCGGCGGTCCAGCAAATCCGCGAAGCAGCAAGACGTATCCAATGTCAAAACAATCTGCATCAGCTGGCTTTGGGGACGCTAAATTACAGTGGTGCCCACAAAGAACATCTTCCTCCACTTTGGAAAACCGCCAACCCCAATCCATGGGATAATTTCTCTTGGCGGATCGACATACTCCCTTTCATTGAGGCTAACAATCTGAATCAAACGCTGGTGTTGGACCAGCTCCCTCTCTCACCGGTCAATCTCACAGCAGCGGAGACCCAACTTCCTATTTTCCAATGTCCGTCGACGCCGCAAGCGCCTCGTATCATCGATTCAATGGGGCCTGCTTCGACAACCCGCAGTCTTCATAACGTCGGGGCCTGGTGGTAATAGTGGAGGAGGAAGAAATCGCTCCCCCGGTACCTGGTATCCCTCCAGTTTCGATGGGAACACTTCTGAAGCATTGCTCAGAACACAACCGGCAAGCTTGACCTCCATACGTGACGGACTTAGTTCGACCATTATGTTGTTCGAACAAGCTGCTAAACCCGACAGATACGAGCGCCAAGGCGCTGTTGAAACTCTGACTACACTGCACCGTTTCGAGGGCCCGTGGGCAACGGCCGAAAATGGAACCGTGTATGAGTTTCAAGTCAACAAGTCGAATACGGATGGTCTTTTTGGATTTCATTTCGTGGCCAACATCGCGTTATGCGACGGCTCGGTCCATGCATTGGCAAACGATGTACAAGGCACCGTCGTCGCCGCATTGCTGACCCGAAATGGTAGAGAAATCATTGATGCCAATGACTGGTAATAGCTGCCGTAGGGCCGCGTTTTAACGACCGGAAAGAATTTTGAAATGCCCCTACGTTAGGGCAAGTAGAAGACGAATTCTTCTATTTTATTCAATGTCCGGATTGTATTCGGGCGGCACCTAATTCGAGGAATACGATGAACCAATTGAAACGATTTAGTTTGGCCCTATGCCTGACGTGCATAGTGCTTATTAGTACGGTTTCTGCACAAGTCGGACCCGTGACCGCAACCAAGGTAGACGACTCACCCTCTGGCACAATCGCATACCGCGCAGGATGTTCTTGGGCTGCTGCAGATGAACAGCTCATGGCTGAATTTAAAGCTTATCTTGAAGCTTGGGAGGAGAGTAAGAAGGCCCGTTTTGAACTTATAGATGCAGGCTACAAGATCATCGGATACGAACATCCTGAGGTTACGAATTCCCGTTGGTATGGGGATCCATACGGTTGGGGTGCTCATGCGTGCTGGAGCATCACAGCTGTGAAGTTGACCGATAAAGAATTCGAAGCCATACTCGAAGAGTTGGAACAGTCGGAACGTGATGTTTCTAAGTAGTAAGCATCACCTCAAACGTTGTCACGACATGGAGGTCGCGATAAAGAATCAATATAAGTCCTTGCTGTGGCAAAATGGCTAGGCGGAAAGGCTTGTTGATAGGTCCTGATGCAAGAGAAGCTAACAGATTACGAAAGTGCGAACGGCCGGGCAAAGCGTGTCGGTCTGACCTTAGTCGAATTGCTGGTTGTCATTGCAATTATCGGCATTCTGGTTGGCATGCTACTGCCGGCGGTCCAGCAAATCCGCGAAGCCGCCAGACGTATTCAATGCCAAAACAATCTGCGTCAATTGGCGTTGGGGACGTTGAACTACAGCAGTGCTCGTAGTGAACGTTTGCCTCCCCTTTGGAAATCCGCCAACCCCAATCAATGGGACAACTTCTCTTGGCGGATCGACATCCTTCCTTTCATCGAGGCCGAAAATCTCCGTCAGTCGCTGATGCTGAAAGAGTCACCTCTCTCATCAGCCAATCTCAGCGCCGCGGAAAGCCAACTCCCTATTTTTCAATGTCCCTCAACGCCACAATCGCCTCGTGTTATCGCTCAAATCGGAAGCACTACCGATCTGAGGCTTGCCGCCTGCGACTACTCGGCGATTTTCACGACGACGACCGATGCTGAAATACGATCCGAAGGTGCGTGGTATCCCTCTGGGTCCAGCGAAACCTCGATAGCCGTTCTCAGAACGCAACCAGGAAAATTAGTGTCTATTGGCGATGGACTTAGCTCCACCGTTCTATTATTTGAACAAGCTGCCAAGCCGGCGGTATACGATCGCCAGCGGAAGTTGCAAATCCCGGGCAGTGCTGACTTTCAGTTCTTCACCGAGGGCCCGTGGGCGACGGCAGAGCTTGGAAACGTATCCGTAAATCAAGTCAATGAATGGAATACGACTGGCCTTTACGGCTTTCATAGCGTGGCCAACATCGTGCTGTGCGATGGTTCGGTCCATGCACTAGCAGACGATATTGAAGGCAGTGTCGTCGCCGCTTTGCTGTCCCGCAGTGGCAGAGAGATCATTGATGCCAATGACTGGAAATAGCTGCCGTAGGGCCGCGTTTTAGTGACTGGAAAGAAATTTGAAATGCCTTTGCGTTAAGGTAAGTGAAAATTAAAATGTTTATTCGTTCTATTTGTTCTTTAGTAAAAGGCGTTCAATCATGCCGCAGCATTATCTTGCAATGAATCAAGCACTCCGAGCACCTCCTCAATCTTTTGTCGCTTGTTTGGCATTCTTGTTGAGCGTTGCAACTTTGTTGACATCACCTGCGTTGGCTCAGGTCAACGGCCCAGGCCCTTCGCCAGCAAACCTGTTTGATGTCGTGCTCAACCTGCCTGATGACGAGACTATCGTTACTGGTGTGTATCACGAAAGCATCGGAGGGGTAACAGGGCAGACGATTCAGCTTAATGTCAATGATGACGGGTTCCTGAGCCTATTCTTTAATGCCGAATCTGGCAGTGAGGTGAACATCAATGGCGGTTATGTGGCCCGTGGTTTTGATGCCCACTCCGGCAGCGAAGTAAACATCAGCGGTGGGACTGTCAAAAATGGCTTTAACGCGCTCGCTGGCAGCGCGGTTAACATCAGTGGAGGGGTGAACTTCAGCGGCGCTTATTTGGATAGTAGCTTTAATGCCAGCGACGGCAGTGTGGTAAAGATCAGCGGCGGGAGCTTTGGTGCATGGTTTGAAGCAAATGCTGGCAGCGATGTAGAGTTGATTGGTGGCGAGTTCCGTCTCAATGGAACTGATTTCTCTGGCAGTACAATTACTCTGGCTGACGACGATGTCTTCACTGGCACGCTCGCCGATGGTTCGTCTTTCATTTTTAGCAAAGCCTCTTCCGACGTTTTAACAGATGTGAACTTAACCACTGCCAAGTTGCCGGTGACGGATCTTAATCCAATTTTAGTCAATAGTCCGATTCTCAGTGGCCCTTCGGGGTTACGATCAGGACAAACTTTGACTCTCCAAGCTGGTGGATCCCTACGCGACAACTTCGCAGTCGTCGATGCGACGCTGAACGTGGAGGGTGGGACCGTGGGCATCATGGCTGAAGCGACCGACAGCGTGGTGAACATCAGTGGCGGTGTCGTGGGCGATGGCTTTGACGCTTTGTCGGGCAGCGAGGTGAACATCAGCGACGGGATTGTGCGCGGTGGCTTCAACGCCAGCGACGGCAGTGTGGTGAACATTAGCGGCGGGACTGTGAGTAGAGCCATTGATGCCGGTGACGGCAGTGTGGTGAATATCAGCGGCGGGGCCCAGAAAATTGTTCATGCTCACTCCGGCGCGGTTGTAAACATCTTCGGGAGCGCGTTTTATATTGACAGTGAGCAGCTAGATACTTTGGTGCCGGGAGAAGCCTTCACGATTACCAATCGGAACATGACGCTCACGGGGTTGCTTGCCGATGGAGAGCAGTTCAGCTTCGACCTCAACTCAGAAGAACCTTCAAACAGATATTTTTTCGCTTCTGACGCCACGCTTACCGTGACACTGTCTTTTATCTTGGGAGATGTCAACCTCGACGGTGCGGTAAACTTCCTGGACATTTCACCCTTCCTTGCGATCCTTACTAGGGGAAGCTTTCAGGTAGAAGCCGATATCGATCGCAATAACGAGGTAAACTTCTTGGATATCGCCCCGTTCGTCAGGTTGCTCAGCGAGCAATAAACAAGCAGTTCTGCCGTTCGTCCCGGCGATGTTCTCCACAACCCCTACCACCAGATTAGGCCGCTGAAATATCTAGTGCAGCGTTACGTCTTAGTTTTAGTGTAGTGGATGAGGCAACGAATCCTGCGGCGGCATTAAACGATGCATTAAAGGGTGAATCAACAGGTAAAGGAGGGGC
>CALDEW010000245.1 GCA_937942355.1 uncultured Pirellulaceae bacterium
GCCATCGTCAAAATTGAAATGGGCCAACTGGAACCCGCCATCGGCGCACCGAACTGATAAAGCGCCAATCCGATCAGCATGATCACCGGGCCCACGACCACCGGCGAAAGCACTTGGCGAATCTTTCCAAAGAGTCCGGAAAATCCGACTGTCATTTCAATCAGGCCACCGATCAAAATAGCGCCCGCAATATATTGCATCGATTCTGCAGCCGTGCCACCGTCTTGTTGGACCTTGGCAATGATGAAAGTGAACGCAGCCAGGAAACTAAAAGACACGCCCTGAATAATCGGCAACCGAGAACCAAAGGTAGCTTGAATGAAGGTCGCAATACCGCTGCACAGCATGACGCTGCTGATCAGAATCGCGATTTGATTGTTGTCCATGCCCATGCTTGGACCCAGCAACAATGGCACTGCCACGGTCGAGCCGAACATCATCAAGACGTGCTGGACCGCCAATCCCGTCGCCCGCAGAATCGGTGGTTTGTCCTCCAGTCCATAGAGGACCCCACCGGCATCGAGCATTTCATTTTCGGCGGCCAAGTCGCCCGACGGTAGATTTGTCTTCTGTTCGTGTTGGGGTTCGCTCATTACGGCTCCACAATCGCTCCGTAGCTATCGGGACGGCGATCGCGGAAGAACTGCCACGTGTTACGCACTTCGCGGATCATATCCAAATCGATATCCGCGATCACAATATCATCGGTGTCGCGTGAACCTTCGGCGATAATCTGACCGCGCGGATCGCAAAAATAGCTCTGCCCGTAAAATTCGCCAATGTTCCAAGGCGCTTCGGAGCCCGGCCGGTTGATGGCACCAACAAAGTACTGATTGGCAACGGCATGGGCCGGTTGTTCGAGCTTCCACAGGTACTCACTGAGTCCGGCGACGGTCGCCGATGGGTTGAGCACGATCTCCGCACCGTTGAGTCCCAAGCAACGTGCTCCGTCGGGGAAATGGCGATCGTAGCAAATGTAAACGCCGATCTTTCCGACGGCGGTATCAAAAACGGGATAGCCGAGGTTCCCGGGGCGGAAGTAAAACTTCTCCCAAAAGCCAGGAGCACAATGAGGGATGTGCATCTTCCGAAACTTGCCAAGATACGATCCGTCGGCGTCGATGACAGCGGCCGAGTTGTAATAGACGCCCGGCAGATCTTCTTCGTAGATTGGAACCACGATGACCATTTTGTGCTTCTTCGCCTGCTCTTGCATCAGTTTGACCGTCGGCCCGTCAGGAATCGGTTCGGTCAATTCGTACCATTTGGGATCTTGTTCGGCACAGAAATAGGGGCCGTTAAAAAGCTCTTGAAGGCAAACGAACTGAGCTCCTTTTTTGGCGGCCTCACCAATCAAGTCGACATGTTTGTCGATCATGGCCTTGCTGATTTCCAGCACTGGAGAAGTCGCCGGTACACAGAGCTTCGCCTGAATCAAAGCACCTTTAACATTGCGCGACATAGAGGAACCCACAAATAAAGAATGAATTGTAGTAGCGTTGTCTATTATGATGTTATCATAAACTTTCTGCTTTATCCCTTGCCAATTTTGATTTGTTTCCTAAACAATAATTACAAGACGATCGGTCTAAGTGATATTGCGCGGTTAATAATTCGATAATATTTGGAGCACGCCATGGCTACGACGGAATCAACACAAGCGCTAGAACAAGTTCCGAATTTGTGTGCCGGAGAGTGGGTTGCCGTTGCTTCAACACGCATCAGTAAAGTCTTCAACCCATCGACGGGGCAAGCCATTGCCCAGGTGGCACTCAGCTCAACTGAAGAAGTGAATAAAGTTGTTGCCGCGGCCGCGGATGCGTTGGCCGATTGGAGCGAAACGCCAATCGTTGAACGGGCGCGTGTCATGTTTCGACTTCGGCAGATCATGGACGATCGATTCAATGAAATTGCGGCACTGGTCACACGCGAACATGGTAAGACGCTGGCCGAATCGCGGGCGGAGGTCCAACGCGCTGTTGAGATGGTTGAGTTCGCTTGCGGGATTCCCAGCATGAGTGTCGGGGATACCATGCCCAACATCGCCAGAGACGTTGACGCCGAAACCAATCGGCATCCGCTGGGCGTTTGTGTCGGAATCACGCCCTACAACTTTCCTTCGATGGTGCCGATGTGGATGATTCCCGTGGCGCTGACTTGTGGAAACACGTTCGTGCTGAAGCCTTCTGAGAAAACGCCTTTGTCGGCGAACTTAATTGGAGAGATGCTGTTGGAAGCAGGCCTTCCGCCGGGTGTGTTCGGCATCGTTCATGGTGATAAAGAGAGCGTCGATACGTTGCTGGCTCATGAAGATGTGAAAGCCATTTCGTTTGTGGGATCAACGCCGATCGCAAAATACATTTACGAAACTGGTACGAAAAACGGTAAACGCGTTCAAGCCGCCGGCGGTGCCAAAAATCACTTGATCATCATGCCTGATGCTGATTTGGATTTATCGGTGAAGGCACTAACCGCGTCGGCGTTCGGGTGCGGTGGCCAACGATGTATGGCCGGCAGTATCGCCGTTGCGATCGGTTCGATCGGCGACCCGTTGGTGGATGGCCTGAACGAGCACGCGGGAGGTCTGCGCGTCGGACCCTCCGAAGGAAACGAAGACGTGGACATGGGCCCGCTGATTCGGCAGGACCACGTTGACCGTGTCGCGGGGTTTATGGATGTCGCCAGTAGCGAAGGTGCCAACATCGCGCTTGATGGAAGGCGAGATTTTACCGGCGACGGATTCCTGATCGGGCCCAGCGTGGTTGACCAAGTGAAAACGCCGATGAAGATCGCTCAGGAAGAGATTTTTGGCCCTGTGCTATCGGTGATTCGCGCTGATGATCTCGAAAGCGCCATCAAGATTGGCCAAGAATGTCCCTACGGCAACGGGGCGTCGATTTTTACTCGAAACGGATATGCAGCCAGACAATTCAAACGCCACTTTAACGCCGGCATGATTGGAATCAACGTCGGCGTTCCTGCGCCCATGCCGTGGTTTCCGTTCACCGGTTGGAACCAATCGTTTTTTGGTGACTTGCACATTCAAGGAACCGAGAGCGTTCAGTTTTATACGCAACAAAAAATGACACTGACGCGCTGGTTTGCTTCGCCGACTGATTCGCACCATGATCCCGTTTGGAAAACCGAACGTAAAGATCAACAATAGTTGTCTTTCGGTCTCCGAAAGAACACTCAAGCGCTGTTGCGCGCCATAGCGCGCGAGGTGCACTTTCGGAGACCGAAAGGCTACATTGGTTGCACGCACCGATGGGCAACCGGCCAAACGAAAGAAAACCAAAGTTGCAGACTCACCGCACGCTCACAATTATTTAGCGGTAAAGCTCTCCTCGGGTTTGCGCAAGTACAGCCAGACCTTGCTTACGGTTTGACCTTCCTCCAAGAGCTCTTTAACTAATTCGCCTGTTTCTTCACTGACGGGTATCTTAAGGGCTTCGCTTTCTTTCTGCGCTTTCTCCATTTCCGTTTTCATCTCAAGCTCCATTGCTTCCATATCCACATCGCCTGCCTCTAACGCTTTCATATACCTTTCTTTAAATCGCTTCTGAACGGCCATCATGCGTTTCATGCTGGCTGCAGATTGATGAAGAGTTGCATTGACTTCTGCCGTTTGTTGGGGCGACCAAGATTTATCCAACATGACTTTGGTGGAGTAGTCACCTAACAACAAATCCAGTCGGCCATCATGATTGTAGTCGTGAACACAGATCTGGGCACGCGCACCTGGAACTGTTGCATCACCAGGATATAGGTATTGAAATATGAAGATCGACTCCGATGGTGCACCAACGAGCACATTCCTAGGACCCAATCTGGTGCTTCCCAAGTTTTTGTACCAGCTCACACTACCATCGCCCGAACCAACGACTAAATCTGTTAACCCATCGCCGTCCCAGTCGGCGGCAACGGGACACGCATGAGACTCTTCCAGCAGGGGCTTGCCATCAGCCTCCACTTTTTTACTGGAGCTGTCATACTTGGGTTGCTCACGACTGCCGATATTCTCGCGCAGATAAACCCCGCCTGAAAAAGTTCCGATGATCATATCTAGGTCGCCATCGTCGTCCCAATCCATCATCGTCGGCCAACTGCCGAAGGACGCGACTTGGTCTTGGATGCCTTCTTCGTCGTACTTTGCTGTTTCGGGATTGTCTGAGGCGGCAACTCTATCAAGATGACGCTTTAACTCCTTCGGATGATGCACCAAAGGCGTGCCGTCTTGATCGGTGATCGATTCTACTGCCGCATATTCTCCGTCCCCTAGGCCTCGCATCAGGTAAATATCTCCAGGATCGTAAGACCCGCTGATGATGTCTTGGATACCGTCGTTGTCGTAGTCCACAACCTGTGGACTTGAAGCGATGCATCAGTAGACCGGCGTTTTTGCGTCTTCGCCTCCGGCCTGCAGTTTAACGGCCGAGGTATATTTGGGAGTCGGTCCATCGGAAACGTTCTCGAAGTACCAGAAGTAGCCCGGAAAGTCACCGACCAATAAATCTTCGTCACCGTCGCAATCAATGTCGGCGATGCAAGGACCTGCATGTCCCATGTTCGATAGGCTGCCGATATCGATGTTGCTTCCGGCAGCGTCAAGCGGGACTGGTTGAGCAAGGTCTTTCGCCAGTTCGACCTCGGGAGTCGTAGGAGTCCCCGGATCATCGGATACCGCTTGCTCAGACGTGGAGGTCGTAGCGGTCGAGTCGGCATCGGGGCCACAGCCTGACATTGAAACGAACGTCGCGCACATCGCTGCGGCGGTCAACAAAGGCTTGGCAACTTTCATCAGAGACCTTTTCTTTGAGATAACTTGAGTAATCGCTGAGTCTGAGAATCTTTACTTTCTTATCATGACGTATCGTGCAGCTGAACTCAAGCATTTTCGCCGCGTCTTAGCGACGCGGGAGCCGTAAAATGACGCAACGATTATTGTTCGTTGCGATATGCAGTGTTATTGGGATTGCTTGCTTTGATAACGGATGCGTTTCTAGGCGATGTCTACCTGTCGCTGGAGTTTTCTTATTGTTGTCTTTCGGTCTCCGAAAGAACACCCAAGCGCTGTTGCGCGCCATAGCGCGCGAGGTGCACTTTCGGAGACCGAAAGGCTACGTATGCCTCTGGCAGACTACACCGGCGCAGAGCCAAGCCTTGCAGATAGGTGTCTCAAAATGCCATTGAGATTTCGTGGTTGGCCTTTGGTGTAACCTCTTGTGAGACTTCATTCCGTGAATACGAAATGCTCTCGCGGGTTCTTCGACATATCGTACACTGGGGGCTCATTGGAATCGCCGTGCTGATGCGCGAGTCGGTTCGATCGTTTGAAAAGTTCTTCTGTCAAATAGCATTCCGAGTCGCTAAATGCAGCAAAAAGAGTGCCCGGACATATCGATGCTTTTGGGATCCAATCGTCCGTTAAGTAGATGTTCTCCATCGGCATTCAATTTTTGCATTTTATCGAAGGCGGCTTCCACGTTGCCCGTTCGCAACCTGTGCAGAAAATCGTCTTGCCGACGACCCATTGGACTGCAATAATCGAAACCGATAATCAACGTGATTCAACTTTTAAGGAGCACAGGCAGTGGCTAAAAAGGCAAAGAAAACCGTTTCAAAGAGTAGTTCATCAACATGCGAGTATGGCAATTACTCAACATGGAAGAAAGCGCTCAAACGTCTTGATGAAGGTAACGCGCGATACAAAGCTGGTAAGTACGATCATCCCAATCAGCAACCAGAGTGCCGTGAGATGTGGACGGGGAAACAGGAGCCTTGGTGCATCGTGTTATCATGTGCAGACAGCCGCGTGACCCCGGAGATGGTCTTTGATACCGGCATTGGCGAACTGTTTGTGATCCGCGTGGCTGGCAACATTGCCAATGCTTCGACGATTGCAAGTATCGAGTACGCCGCGGCCAATCTTAAATCCGTCCAAGGGATCGTCGTTTTGGGCCACGAGTGCTGTGGCGCTGTTGGAGCGGCGTTGAGTATTCAGGACAGCGGCAACGCAGCGCCCAGTCCTGCACTGCAACATTTGGTAGGGCACATCGCACCGGCGCTGCAAAAGAAACCGGCCGGTAAAGATAAGATGGCTGGCTATGTTCGCGCCAACGCGCGATTGGCGGCCGAAGATCTTGTCGCTCGTTCTCAGATTATTCAAAACTCGAAACTACCCATCGTTCCGGCATACTATCGCCTGAAAAGCGGTGACGTCGAGTTCCTCAATCCGATCGCGTGACATTTGCACACTTCTGTGTTCCAAGGGAAGTCCTTGGGCGACCTAACCCGCCCAAGGGCGCACCTGCTTGATGGCAAGTTCACCGTCAGCGGTCACCTTAAACTCAATCTCCAACGCAAAATCGGGATCGCTGAATGTCGTCCCGTAAAGCGGAGCAAAATGGCGATTAATCGCGCCCAGCCGATCTGCTAATTCCAAAAGATGTGACTGTGAAAGCACGCGCTCTCCGGCGGCAATTTGATTCGACGATCGAATGTACTGCGTCTCATATTGGTTAGCGCCAGCCAAACGCGCGATTAATAATTCTTCGGGAATCGAAGCGCTGTTCGGATTGGTAACCAAGTCTTCACCGACTTGAACGTTCACGTAATAGCCGATCCATCTCGGATCAAAAATATTCCTGGAAACAGCCACGCCGTTGGATTGTTCGGCTTCAAAATTGGGGTGTACCAGTACGCCCATCGCGGCCTCGAGATGATCGACGCGATAGAATTCTCGTTCTTCGTACGCTCGGTAGTTCCACCGACGGTCAGCAAACCATCGATCAGCGTCGCGTTGGCCAAAAGGTGGCGGGCCTCAAGAGATTGGTAGCTGTTGCTTGAGAAGGAGGACTTGTTTTTTCTGCAGCGGTTGAGCATTTACCATTTCCAACAAGTTTGGCAGGTCAAAGTCAGGCATATCTACACTAACTTATTGATCGACCTTTTTTGCTTGAAAAGTGTTGGGTTTTTCTGTTTGCTGAAGACAAATGTTGACCAAAAGCGTGAATTCAAATCAGCTGTCATTCTGGTGAAATTCACTATTGATAGCCTGAACGATCTCCTCTGGCTTATCGCTATTGAAGCGCTTACTTCACTGATGAAAAAGTATTAGCCTGCCAATTTTGAGTAGCAATACCACAGCACCAGGATCACATGCAGTCCGGCGGCCAGCCAGGTCATGATCTTGAACTCAACCTTTTGAGTCTTATGGCGAAAGTACTTTTGCCCCAGCAGCGCGCCAGGCCAGCCGCCTAAGAACGCAAGCCCGTGAAGCTGTTTTTCTGGTATCCGCCAGCCGTTGGTTTGGGCCTGCCGTTTATCCCAGCCGTACATCAGAAACGCGGCAATGCTTGTCACAGCAACCAAGATCGGATAGCCAAGAATCGGATTGGCGGTCAAGAATCTGAAAATGGAATCCCATGACAGCCCATTGTGCTCGCCAAGTATTAACGAATCCGAGTGAAGGATGTTTGAGATGATCGCCATTGTGGCTAGCATCGCCACAGCAAGGGGCCTGTTGGCAATTGGTTGAGTAGACATCGGCTTCAATCGAGTGCGGGCAGAAGTGCGTTTATGGCATCTACTTGTATTCTACCACTTGTTGTCGAGATGAGCGCGCGTTTTTGGGCATTGTGCACGCGACGGTTCCATGAGAGCCGAGATTGATTTTCTTTTAAGCACGGTCAAACGCGTGGGCTCCGCTATACTGTATCGGAAATGCATGATCTTGGAATATTGCGATGTGCCATTGAAATAGATCTGACCGAACAACAAGGGAACTGAGTATGAAATCTATTAAGACCAACCAAAGGCCTGGACGATATCGCTGGTCAACGTATTTGTTACGTCTAATTTTTACAGTGACTTTTTTGGTTTTGAGCTTCATCCAAACATCCCATGCGCAAGAAGAACACCCTGAAATAAATTCCTCTTCTATGTAAAATAATCACTAAAATTAACACTTAATGCATAGCAAAATTCTCTTACATAATATGCAAATCATGAAATATAACATTACATAATAAATTTATGCATAGAAAATTCTAGTACAACTCTATGAGTACACATGCACTTAGATGTCAACATCTAAACACTTTTTTTGATCCAACTGAAAATAGATTAGATGTAAACACTTTTTTTTCA
>CALDEW010000246.1 GCA_937942355.1 uncultured Pirellulaceae bacterium
TGTTTGGACTTGGTCGTTTCAACGGCGGCTTTATTGGTTGCCGGTATTCCGATGCTGATGATTGCAGCGGCGGTGAAACTAACATCCAAGGGGCCCGTGCTGTTTAAGCAAAAGCGTTATGGCCTCGACGGCGACGAAATCGACGTATGGAAATTTCGCAGCATGACGGTTTGTGAAAACGGCAAAAAAGTCACTCAGGCAACCAAGAACGACAGTCGCTTCACACCGATCGGTGGATTTTTGCGAAAGAGTTCGCTTGACGAACTGCCACAGATCTTCAACGTGCTGGCAGGCCACATGTCGTTGGTGGGTCCAAGACCGCACGCCAATGCACACAACGAATTCTATCGCAAGCAGATCGAAGGATACATGTTGCGGCATAAAGTGAAACCCGGCATGACGGGACTGGCTCAAGTCAACGGTTGCCGCGGCGAGACTGAAACGCTGGACAAGATGGAGAAGCGAATCTTCTTCGATCACCAGTACATTCGGGAATGGTCGATTTGGTTGGATATCAAAATCATCCTCAAAACGTTCTTGGTCGTATTTTCGCGGCAGAACGCGTACTAAGTTTGAGCGAATTGCAAACGAATTTGAGGGTATGCCGCTAAAGCGCGAACCATTAGAATACCCGGCAAGTCAATGTAATCATCAGGCGAAAGCATTTCGCCTGATGATTGCTCCGGCCCCGGTAGCTCAGCTGGATAGAGCAACTGACTTCTAATCAGTAGGTCGCAGGTTCGAATCCTGCTCGGGGTGTTTTGGATTACATCCATCTTGGTTCGGCTACTGGATTCCAGAGAGATGGATTACATTCAATCGGCGACCAGTCAATTCAGTTCTGACCGAGCATCAAGTCTGCCAGTCCGCGACCACTCGTTTTTCGAAAACGATGCACGTCTATTTTCTCCCGGATCTGTCTCACGCGTGGATCATCTTCATTTGAAATTTGACACATTATGTTCCAGGAGGATTCGGCTGCTTCGAGATCGCCCTCAATCAACGCCACCTGTGCCTGAGTTGTAAACAACATCATAGCTTCGGATAAATGCAACTTCGATCGCTCAACAACGTCTTTTATGAGTTGTTTTGAGAGATCGAAATTACCTTCCTCAGCTTCAAAATGCGCGACGGCCATAGCTGCAAAGGAGTAATCGGGATGATCCGCGTGAAGTTTTCTGATCTCGCGTTCGGCTTTTTCAGGTTCGTCACCACGCCTCCTTCGTTGCCAGACACTGGCGCGGTTGAACCGAGCTGATCGACAATTTGGGTCGCGATCAAGCACTTGTTGGAAAGCTTTCTCTGCAATCTCCAGATCGCCTTCTCGCATCGCCCAATATCCTTCTTCCAAAAGTTCACCCTTCCATAATTCGACTTCGAGCGGCTCCGCTGTAATCTCGAAACCAATCAGCTTGATCTCAGTCCATTGGCCGCGAGAGAAAAAGCGGTGAGGGCCGACGTCGATCACAGATTTTTCCTTCAATGCTGCCAGTGCTCTGTTTCTGAGCTCATCAGGGCCTCGTGTACTGAATGCGAAATCCTTGACAGCGGCAAGCATCGGTGGGGTTGCATCGGCAAGAGCAAAATTCAACGCAAATTCCCGACCAGCCGGATCGCCGCGATCAAGCAGGGCGGGCACTATCGTAGCAACGACAGGATTGCCGCTGGCCAGCCTGCCAACCAACTGTGAATTATCGTTTTCATAGTGTTTGACCATCTCCATCACGAAAGGCTGCGGCAACCATTTGTTGAGAGATTGGCTCCAAGCTGCATGCCCATCCTGCGATGCGATGTCAGCGCGGTTTTCGAGGGCAATAGGGTGATGGGGATTGACATCAAAACACTCGTCCCACAGCCTTTCCGCTTCATCTTTGTCATCTAAGCGAAAGTTAGCGACGGCGAAACAATGTAACAGTTCACTTCGTTCGTCTTCGTCGAGTGGTAGGATTTGTTCCAGCATTTGCGAAAGGACAATCACATCTTCATCACGACCGAGATAACCCAGCGCTTCTACCAAGGCCGTGAACGAGTCCTGCTCTTCTGGCGGATCGACCATTGCAGTATCGGCAAGTTCGTTTGCCTTTTCAGGATTTCCAGCTAGAAATTCAATCTTAATTAGGTTTGCTTCTGCAAACCGGTTATCGGGTGCAAGTTCACAAATCTCACGAGCCACCCGAACGGCATTTTCCAGATCGCCTTGGTAAAATCGACAGATCACAAGATTATTGCGCGAAGAGATAAACTGAGGTTGTTGCTTGATGTTCTGCTCAAGCAACCGAATCGCTTCGTCCAAATTGTGATCAGCCATTTGCTCCAACGATTCTTCGTGGCGAGCATAAAACTCCAGCCCACCGTCTTCAAAAGTCAACTCCAGCCCGCCGTCCTCGTTCGCGGTGGCGACTCTGCGGCGGCTTTCGGAATCGCAAATTTCGATCGCTTCTCGCGCCCTTGCCGCAAGATCGTGATCGGGCCATCGGTCGAGAAATTTCTTGAATTGGATCAGAGCTATTGAACTTCGAAAGCAAAATAGAGTCGCTTGGGCATAGCCAAACATCGCATCGGGGTTTTGTGGAACGAGCTTCAAAAAACGCTTGGCGGCGATGCTTGCTCGTTCGCGGTCGCCTAATTCTTGGTAGATTCCAAATTCTGCTTCGGCGACCGCCGCTGAATGCGATGCACTCTTGCCAAGCTTCTTCAACAACTTTATCGCATGCTCAGCCTCACCATCCTCAAACCAATGAAAGATCTCATCCAGTTTCCTAATGATCTTCGCCGACGGTTCAGGAACCTCAATACTGGCTGATCGTACGATTTCTTTCTGCTTCTTCGCTTGTCGCTGACGCAACTTGCGCTGTTTCCGTTTTTGCTTCTTTTGATCACTTTTAGCCACGACTTTCCCTCCATGAAGTAGACACCGAATTCCATTGGAACGGAAATCGCGTGAGCTTCCAAGATGAGATTCAGCGACAATCAACGAAAAAACAGGCTACCGAACATCTAAGAATCGGCAATTTGGAAACTTTTATCCCAGCTTTGACCAAACGTGTCACCAGCCCATGGGAGTCTGTACCGATTGAATCGACCATCGGAAGATTTGTTGTCAATTCTTCCAAGCCCCGCTTTTTCGAATTCGCATTTTCAGGCACCCACGCATTAAAATGTGGTCTTCCAAAGCCTGAGCTATTAATGAATCTACACAATATAAAAACTCGAACCAAAGAAGTTTGCCAGCGCATGATCGCGCAAAAGCGCAACCATCCGGCTTGGCTGCTGCTAGCTTCGCGTAACGCTCCTTTGACGCTGGCATGTCTGAAACAATTGATGGACGCGCACCCTGACGGAATCGAACGAGAGGATACCGTTGAGGAACTTGCACAAATGTTTGCCGAATATGCCAACGATACTGAGTTCGAAATCGACAGCGACCACGAACTGGCCGCTCGACGGGAAATTCGAAAGTGGCTCAAACGTGGTTTGATCGTGGAACGCAACGGCCAAATCATGGCGACCGATTCGCTTCAGCGCGCGTTGCGATTCATCGAAGCCCTTGATGGTCAAGCCATGACATCCACCGCATCGCGCTTGGCGACGGTGCAAAGAGCCATCGAGACGCTGGCGTCGCAGCTTTCCAAAAACCAGTCTGCCCGAGCCGACGCGATTCGCAAACGGATACGATTGCTTGAGGCAGAACTGGCTGACGTCGAGTCTGGTGTGTTTGAGGTGTTATCCGGTCGCGCGGCCGAAGAGGGTATTCAGGAAGTTTATCAATTGGCGGTCAGCCTGCGAGACGATTTTCGGCGCGTCGAGGATTCCTATCGCTACGCAGATCGTACGCTTCGGCTGAGAATTCTTGGTCAACAACAAAACCGTGGTGAGATTGTGGATGAACTGTTGGACAGCCACGAAGCACTTGTAAAAACAAATGAGGGACAGGTGTTTGATGGTTTTTATCAGCAATTGAAAAAGTCGGCTGAAATCGAAGAGATGAAACGACGGCTTCGATTGATCCTTGATGACCAAAGCAGTGACGCGGCGCTTGATCGCCGGCAGAAAACCGACCTGCGGTTGCTCGTTTCCCGTCTGGTCAACGAATCGGAACGCGTGATTCAGGCGCGGGCAAGAAGCGAAAAAGATGTGCGTGGCTTTCTAAAATCAGGCCTCGCCGATGAACAGATTCGTGTGGGAGCAATCCTGCAACAGATTTTCAACGTCGCGCTGAATGTCGATTGGAATTCACAAAAAACCCGTCGAACACCGGGGCCGCTGCCGCCCGTTGGAGTTACCGCAGCCAACCTTCCAGCGGTGGAGCGGTTGCGGGTCAAAGAGATTTCAGACGGCCATCAAGACGAGCTCGATTTCACAACGACTGCGGCCAAACCAGAATCTTTGAGTGATGAATTTTGGGATTCTTGGAATGCGCTTGATCGTACAGCGCTGTTCGAATCGACGATTACGGAACTGAAAAAGTCTGGCAAGCCAATGACACTGAGCGCTCTTGCGGCAGCACTTCCGCCAACTCACGATTTGGAAACACTGACCTACTGGCTGACGATGGCTCGGGAAGCGGGAATCGAAACTGACGACGCGCGAGAGACGTTCGACCTTGTCGACGAAGACGACACAATCACGCGCTTTAACACCCCCGTTATTCGTATGGACGAAGCTGCCGTGAAACAACTTGATGTGGAGAATTTGGAATGAGCAACATTTTTGATTCGATGCTCCCAGAGGAAGAAAATCGAAAAAACGCAGCAGATCTAAAGGCAACTGACACTCAAATGGAAAGCGGATCATCCGATTCCATCATAGCCGATAACAGAGAGACGACATCGCGCGACGTCAAAGACGTTACGCAAGAATTGTTGCGGCATGGCTACATCGAGGAATCGCGCAAAGCCAAGTTATTTCAGAAGTCGATGATAAACCGAGCAGCTATTCTTACCGCGCTTGAGCCTTTGGATATGACTTTTCAATTAGATGAACATCGTGGGATCGCATTTTTAAAAGTCGTCACTCCGAAGGACGGCGAACCGGGACAAGAATGGTCCCATCCGCTGGTGCGGCGTCAACGACTGACGCTGGAACAGTCTTTGCTGGTCGCAATTCTCCGGCAAGTCTTTGTCACCAGTGAACAGGAATCGGGAGTGGGAGAGTGCGTTGCCACCGTCGCAGTCGAAGATTTGCTTCCTCAATTTTTGACATACTTTGAAGATAGCGGCAGCGACGCCAAAAACGAAAGCCGCTTGCTGAGCCTTCTGGACCAACTGAAAACACACGGTTTCATCTCGGAAGTCGACAAAAAACAGGAGATCACCATTGGTCCGTTGATCGCGCATGTTGCCGATCCGGCGTCGCTTAGCGCGCTTCTTGAGACGCTGCGAGAACAGGCCGACATGGATGAATTCGATCAAGCATTTAATGCGTCGACGAGAGCAGACAAGGCGTAAGCCCAATTCCGATGTGAACTATTTTGTGAGACAATGAGTCTGGTGATACAAATAAAAAATGGCAAAAAATGATTAATCATATTTACATCGACAATTACAAGTGCTTTGTCAATTTCAAATACGAGCCTTCGTCCATCGAGTTGATCCTTGGGGACAACGGGTCTGGGAAAAGCTCTCTGTTTGAAGTCATTCGCAAACTCAAGTCTTGCGTGGTCCAAGGCGATAGTTCGCTCGACACTTTCAAGAACCATGAGTTGTGCACATGGGACC
>CALDEW010000247.1 GCA_937942355.1 uncultured Pirellulaceae bacterium
AAAATGGGAGCACAACGCTACGGTGGCTCCGCGAAGTCCCTACTAGCTGGCCAAGATATCAATGAAGAATATGATATCCAAGAAATTAACTTCTCCATCCTCGTTGCAGTCGGCTTCGGCTTGAAAACCTTGCCCCGCCAGAACAGCGATAAAAGGGTTGATGTCTAAAAAGGTGGTTACACCATCCCGGTTCACATCACCAAGAATCACGGCAGGAATTTCCCCTGTGGCGACATAGGTCACTTCGGCTTCCAACAAACCAACATCCGTCATCTCGGAAATTGTGAAGGTGTTGCTGACCGTAATCGTATCGCCCGTTTGAGTGACATTGATTCCGGTCACATCCAACGGAGAAAGAGGTATTGTTGAAAGATCAATTGTTTGACTGCCTCCAACAAATCCACGCGGATCCGACACTACGAAGTCGCCTTCCATCTCAATCACATTAGCCAATTGGTCGAAAGTAGTACCGGCAATCGTGCCTGGCGCACCAGGAGTCACCATCGAAAACGAAACATCTCCTGGTGTAGATGAAACTGAAACCACCCCGAGAGCAAAGCTAAAATTGAGCGACTCGTCAAAAACGATAGCCAGCTGGGTTATCTGCGCACTTCCAGCTGGAGGATCCAAATTCTGAAGGTCAATGGTCGCGGTTCCCGATAATTGGGAGCTGCTAGTTGAACCTTGCAGGGTAACCTCAACAGACGATTGAGCCGGATCAAATGTCAATGGAATGACCTGAGCTTCGGTGAACGAAGCAAAAACCCCGGCAAATGCGAATCCGACGATAAATAAAATGTTTTTCATAATGAGAGCCAAGGAAAATTCGAAATATGAAGTCGAATTTTCCCATTGTGACACAACTAAATCGCGATAGCAAGAATATTCGAGGCGGCGGGGTTGAGCGGTTGGCTTTCTCCGCATTTAAAACTAATAAATCCGGTCTTGCTGCGGGCAAGCTTAAACCCATTGCACCAGCTACCAAGACAAACTAACTGTTGCCCATTGGCCGCGATTCTCATCTACCGAAACGTCTAAACCTGTGATGTCCCCACTCACGTTGACCGATTTCTTAAGCCGTTCAATCAGCTGCTGGCCAATGTGCTGGGCCAGTAGTTCTGCGGTCGTGTTGGCGATGGGCAGCAGCACACAATCCTCGGTGGGGAAAACCCAGCGTTTCTGCTCGAACTTCACCAGCACCTCGCCTTCATTGGGTTGATCCACAACAACGCTGATTGTGGGATGCTTCGTCGGCAGCAACATGCGATGATTCAGCGTCGCGATCACGGCCATCAAATTATCTCGAAGCGCGATGAAGTCGATGACATAGCCGTTCTCATCCAGCGGGCCAAACACCTTACACTTCACGCGATAGTTGTGCCCGTGAAGTTGTTCGCAAACATTCCCATTGAAGGTGATGAAGTGGGCAGCGCTAAAGACAAGGTTGTCTTTCTCAAGAGAAACAAGGAACTGATTGTCAGCCATCTTTTCAATCACCACAAACTGGGAAAACTTCAAATATTTTCTATTAACGAAAGGGGGGCTTCAAACGGCCGGTCGCCACGCCGATGTACAGCGCGGCCGAGATCAGGTCCGCGGTTGTGCCCGGATTACGACGATGATGATCACTACGCAACCAGAAATCAAGATCGCTGACGGAATCCCAAAAAGGCGTGAATTCTTCTTCACATTGTTCGAATTGGTCAATCGCGCGTTGCGCAAGCCCAGCCGATTGGATAGCTGCTTGGTCACCCAACTTGCGGGCGATCAAACTGTCGGGGAACTGAGCCATCGTTTTCACATGAGCAAAAATAATCGCTAAGGATAATAGTTGAAACCGTGCGAAGCCTTGCTCGATCGCTGGTAACACGAATTCAAAGACATCCTTAAAACCGGTGCAATACTGCTGCGCGATCATATCTCTTCCAGCAGCGATCTTCATCGCGGTCAAAAGATTGGGCGGCGCAGAATCGTTGCTCTGAACATCGTAGGCCTGCTGCGCAGTTGGATCCGTTGTTCCGACTTCCAGCCCGCCAGCTCCAGATTGTGCAATCGCGGCGTAGACATCCTGAGCGTCTTTGGGCGTCAAATCGTTTAACAACCGCGCAAGTGTTTCAGGATCTATCGCATCGGCGCGACCATGAAGGTGCGCCAGCGGGCACAGCAACAAAATGATTCCCAGATTCGTATTGGTGTCGGTGACCCAAGCCGTTGCTTGAACGGCCCAAAGGATCATCTGGCCCACGCCGACGGGCTGCGTTTGGGCCAGCGACGCGTCGATCGCGTGCCCAAGTGCGACGCCACTGTTGAGAAAGTCAATCAGCGTCGCATCTTCGAAATCAGCCGATCTATGAACGTTGCCGGGCTTGGCGGCGGACACCTCCAACTGGCAGACCAGCGTTGCGATCTGCCCGGAGGTTAGCTTGATTTCGTTTTCGGTTCCCATTGCAATCGGCATCTCGTCAACGAGCAGCTTAATTAATCGGGTGATCGGCCAGAAACTTTTTCACGATCGGCGTGATGCGCTCAGCCTCGTCTTCGACGACATAGTGCCCTGCGTCCTCGAAAGTCGTCACTTCGGCGTCGGGCCAGTGCGACTGCAACCGGTACAAACACTCGGGCCGGAAGCACCAGTCCTTCATTCCCCAAACCAGGTGGATCGGCATGTCTTTGACCGAATCGAGACCGGCCTCAATTCCCGCAAGCACATCCCAAGTTCGATGGGATGGCGACAACGGAATGTCTTTAACGAATCGATAGATGGCCGTTCGATTTTGCCAGTTATCGTACGGGGCCAACAACCCAGCGGCAGTTGCCTCACGTAGCCCCCCCGCGCGTTCGGTACCCATCGTCACCGCCGCTTTAGCGAACAAATTAAAGCCCTGCAGCGCGACCTGACCAAACACAGGCCAGCGACACACGCGAATTCGAAACGGAATATAGGGCGGCGGGAAAGCAGCCGTGTTGAACAAAACGATGCGCGAGAACCGCTCTTTCAGCTTCAGTAGTGTTCCCATCCCAATCGCGCCCCCCCAATCATGAGCCAACAGAGTGACGTTTTTCAAATCCAGCGTCTCAACCAGCGCACAAGCGTTATCAATGTGATTCTGCAAGCAATAATCGTAGTCGGTCGGTTTGTCGCTAAACCCGCACCCTAAATGATCAATGGCAATGGTGCGGTACTGGTCCGACAACCCCGAAACCAAATGTCGCCAGTAGAACGACCACGTCGGATTGCCATGCACCATCAGCAGTGTCTCATTGGAAGCATCTCCTTGGTCGATGTAGTGTTGACGGTGCTGGCCGACAGAAACAAAACGCGATTCATAGGGATACTCGTCAGCCCACTTCGAAGACCGAGACGGGGAGTTGTTTGACTTTTGTTGCGTCACAATGAAGAATTCTGCTCAGGTTTCAGGAGGCTCTGGTTTCAGGAGGCTCGGGTTTGGGCGGTGATGGCGTGACGAATTCTAACTTCACTCGGTCCATGTTGGTAGCCATCCCCCGATGATTGAACCTGCTCACCGTTATATCTCCACCACACAGAGCATTTGGGAGGGCCAAATACGTTTTCAAAGTCAAAAGTTACTAGTCAACGAACGATTCTCAAATTACCCTTTTTCGATCTTTAAACCGTTGATTGGTTACCACGGATTGGTTACCACGCTTCTCTTTTCAACTTGGCACCTCACTTGCGAAGAAACCTCATGTGCGCTGCAAACGCAACCAACACGATCAAGCTAATTCTTATTTTGCTTTGCTGTGCGACGATTCCGCAAACCGTCTTCGGCCAACAGACAAGCTCCGATCCACTCAACGATCAATCATTTAGCGAAACCGCCCCGCCGGTTCCCAGTGGGAAATTGATTACCGAAGAAGAACCCACTGTAGCTCCCAAAGCATCCAACAGCGCTTCGATGCAGTCGTTGATCGAACTTCAGTCTCGCACCCAGAACATCATTGCTAAATCAGCTCCCGCTGTTGTCGCCATAGGCGAAACTGGCAGTGGCGTTATCGTCAATTCTCAAGGGCTCATTCTCACCGCCTCGCACGTTACCCGTTTTGCGAACCGAAAAGTCTCTGTCGCGTTTTCCGATGGTCGCATCGTCCAAGGAATTACGCTTGGCTCGAACATCGCTTCGGACACAGGCGCGATTCAACTACTTTCCCCGGGCCCTTTTCCGTTCGTTTCGGTGCAGGACTCCAAAGATGCTCAACCGGGAACATGGTGCATTGCGATGGGTTACCCGTTGTCTTTTCCGCGCGGCAGACCGGCTGCGGGGAGACTCGGCCGGATACTCAACCGAGGCAAAAACGGAAAGCTGGTCTCCGATTGCACCATTATGGGAGGCGACTCCGGTGGGCCACTGCTTAACCTAGCAGGCAAAGTGATCGCCATCAGCAGCAGCGTCAAACTAGGTGCTGATCAAAATCTCTATATTCCCTCCGAGCAGTTCAGCAAAGACTGGAAGAACATCGCGCTGTTGATAGACAAAACGGGAATGGACACGAGGGTTCAACAGCCCGCAAGCACATCCGGCGGCAACGTCAAAGTCCCCAACTCGACCGCCGGCAAGGCGTACCTTGGCATTAACGCGGAAACAGACCAGAACATCGTACGTATCCGCGCGGTACATCGCGAGTCACCAGCCGAATTTGCGGGTATCAAAGCCAATGATGTGATTGTGGAACTAGACTCCAAACCGATAACCAGTTTTGCTCAGATTGTTGGACATCTCAAGACACGCAAACCGGGCGACCTTCTTTTGGTTTTAGTGAATCGCTACGGTTCCTTGATTCGCGCGGAAGTAACTCTTGGGGGAACGAACTTGAAAAAGTAGTTTTGTAGCTATCGTTGGTGATCAACTCGAATGAGTGCAAATCATCCCAACGCGGCTTGCATGAAAACCGCGTCGACAAGGCTAAAAAACTGTCGCCAAAGCAAAAGTAGCTATACCTTTCGCTATCGCTGGCGACGGCAAATCCAAGAAATTTCCCGGTACAATTTGAGATGCTTGCTAACGGCAAGCCGAAATGGTGGGGTAGAAACGAATTTCCATTGATTAAATGGCCAATAACTGAAACGATTGTCCTCATCGGTGGCCATTTTGCAGGTTAAACTATAAAGGTAGCGATAGACATTTTCTGGTCCTCTTTCGGTCAAAGGAAAGGACGTTCTGAAAACGAATATCGTAGAAAAGGTAAAGACAAAGCCCTTTCAGATTTTTTTCGTAACTGCAGCCTTCAGTTGCTGCATCAGCAAAAATCTCAAACCTTCCAACTCCTGCTCCGTCACTCCCACTTTGATTTACAACTTAAGTCCTCCTATCCCCTAAGCACCTTTGTCTCGTAATAACTTCTGCTCAAAAAAACACTTACGCCTAGCGAAACCGTCGGTTCTATTGCTGATGTTTGTTTGTGGTGCTTTTGCGCCAAGTACGTATGGCCAAGAATTCCCTTCTTTGAACGAATCCCCTTTCCTAGAAGAAGCCCCTTCACAGCCACCAGAAACACGATCGCCTGGAACGTTTTCGATCCCCAGCGAGTCTCCCTCGAACAGCAATTCAGCTTTCCAGTCACCGCTGGCGACACTGCGACTGGCCGCCCCCCCCAACCAATTCACAAAACGTGACTTGGACTTTGCGCAGTCAATGCATTCAATCACCGATGCGACAATCGAGTCCGTTGTTCGTTTGGAAGGTGAAGACAACAGTTACATTCTTGGCACGCTGGTTTCAACCAACGGCATGATCGTTTCCAAGTACAGCGCGGCGAAAAAAATGAATCGCTGTATTTTCTTTGATGGCCAATCTTGGCCATTTCGCATCGTGAATTTTGACCAGAAAAAGGACTTGTGTTTGATTCGCGTTAACCGCAAAGGCCTTACGCCAATCAAGTTTCCCAGCGACCTTAATCGCCAAAACCAGATTGGCACGATTGGGCCCTCCTTCCAACCGGTGAGCCTAGTCCCACCGTCATCGGGAAGTTTAGCGTTGAGTGTTGGGCATCTCAAAAATGTCGCTGCCTTTGGAATGGTGACAATGGGGCTTCACGATTTTCAAATCGCGCAACCCAAATGTCCCGATTGTATTGACATGGGCATCACAGTATCGCCACATCCTTCGTTGACCCGCGTCAACGGCGTTGTCTACCCGCATCGCCGAGGCATCAAGGTTCTCCGCGTCTACCCGCGATCGGCAGGTGAGAGTCTTGGGTTACTGGTGGGTGATCTGATCAACACGATCAATGGAGTGAGGATCACCGAGCGACAAATCCTTGCCCAAGAAACTCAAAAAATTCACGCTGGCGACGTGATGACCATGAAAATTTTTCGCAAAGGCTACCCGCGCGAACTGACCTACAAGATCCCCAACACCAGAAAAACACTATACGATCGTTGGGGAGGCGGGCCCTATAGCGAACGCAGATTTGGTTTTGGCCCCGTCATCGTCCACGACTCGGTGCTGGATCCGCAAGATTGCGGCGGTCCCTTGGTTAACGTTGAGGGAAATGTCATTGGTTTGAACATCGCACGCTCAATGCGCGTCGCATCGTTTGCGATTAACATCGAAAACGTTTTCTTGTTCGTGAAAACTCACTCGCCAGAGACGAAACTGCTGTTTCACGAATAAGACACTGGCGTAGTGAAAATCCGGAGCAGAATCACAATTGCCCTTACTTCGCAGGCGTTAGCTGCGAGTTGCGGAAGCGCAGGGAAGAAACATTGGAAAAAAGCGACTCAACGAACCAGCGGCTAAGCGCCTCGCCGCTCACAAACCGAGTCCTCCGGGCTCAAAGTGCGGGACTTCGGAGCAGCGACTGCCACGCCGGACCGACTTTCTAACGATACTTCCAAATCGAGTAGATGATCTTCGTTCCGGCTTTAATCGTTCCTGAAATGGTGCCACTAATCTTGCTGACGCCGACTCGACGCCGATAGGCAACGGGAACTTCGATCGTCCGAAGATTTTGCTGAATAGCTTTCATTTGCATCTCGATGGTCCAACCGAAATTCTCGTCGACCATCTCCAGCTGTTTCAAACTGCTGTATCGTATCGCACGCAGAGGACCGAGGTCGGTGTAATCATTTCTTCCCACAAACATGCGCATCAACCAGCATGCGAACTTGTTCCCGTAGATACTCTGAGGCGGCATCGCACCTTGCTCCCGATTGCCTTTGATCCGAGATCCAAGTACAAAATCTTGTTCTCCTGCAAGAATCGGATCGATCAGACTGGCCACGGCATCCACGTGATCACTATAGTCCGCGTCCGCGAACAGTACGACTTCTACTGTTCGGTTCTCTTCTTGGATCATCCGCTCAACTTCGGCCAACCCCGCCAGACACGCCGATCCGTAGCCACGTTGGGATTCCTCAATGACGCGCGCCCCTCCCTGCCTTGCGCTATCAGCGGTCCCGTCGGTGGAACCATTATCAACCACAATGACTTCCCCCATCGGCGGCAGGTCGTTTAACACCATCGGCAAGGAACGTTCTTCGTTGAGCGCAGGGATAATGACAACGACGGTTTCGAAAGCGGCCGCTGCGTCAACTGGCTTCATCACATCAATTTCTGTTATTGAGACAATGCTCATTTTATATTTCGTCTGCAGCCGTAATTCACCGCGTCGACGATCCTCCGTAGCCAGGGTTGTTTTGCTGATAAGGCGACACCGACTCGGTAGGCGTGAACGTCCGACTGGCTCCGTTGGTCACCGGTGCCTGCTGGTAACCTGGCTTTGACCAGATCGAATCTCCCGTTTGGCAACCAGCAACGATCGGGCAGATGGCTGCTAAAACGACCGCCGCGAATCTTAACGTCATTTCCATTCCTTTGTGATCTTTCGTTCCATTGCCAGCATTGCATCATGTACCAGCCATTGAGACAAGATCAACTTAACGACTTTGCCTCACGATCACGCGGAAGCGGCGTCCCTAGGCCCACTAACAATCAAATGTGCTCAATCGCACCATTGGAGTCCTTATCGGCGGCACCCCGTCCACCATTTACGAATCTAATCTTGACCGTCACCATGGCGTTGAAATAAAGTGATGTCACTCAGAAGTTTGCCCCAACGATGCGATCATTGGTAAGACTTGCTTCGCCGAAGCTTCCAAGGTGAATAAACAGTAATTTCCAGGACTATAAAACGTATGTCTAATCCCGACACCATCCAACTCAACCCTGAACCTTCTGTACATCAACGGTATTCTGCAGCATCGCAGGAACGCGAGCCAGCGCTTTGCTGTCCAGTCGTTTATGACCAAAAGTACCTCGAAGTCATTCCCCAAGAGATCATCGACCGTGACTACGGTTGCGGTGATCCGTCACCCTACGTTAATGCTGGCGACGTTGTCGTTGATTTGGGCTCTGGTGGTGGCAAACTTTGCTACATCATTTCACAGCAGGTTGGCGAGCAGGGTCGCGTCATCGGAGTTGACGTCAATCAGGACATGTTGGAATTGGCCAAAAGCTACCAGCAGGAAGTCGCCGACAAAATCGGCTACAGCAACGTCGAGTTCCGCTACGGAAAGATCCAGGATCTCGCGCTGGACTTAGACGTCTTAGCCGACACCGTGGAATCGGCGACTGCGGGGATGTCCAAAGAAGAAAAAGCCCTTGAGTTGATCGACCTTCCTGAAAAACTGAGACAGCAGTCCCCCATGATTGCTGACAACAGCGTGGACTGCGTTGTCTCCAACTGCGTTCTGAATCTGGTAGCGCCGGCAGACCGACGTAAACTGTTCGCTGAAATTTTCCGTGTGCTTAAGCCCGGCGGCAAAGCTGCGATCAGCGACATCGTTTCCGACGAAGACGTGCCCATGGATCTTCAGCAGGACGGCGAACTTTGGTCGGGTTGTATTTCAGGCGCTTGGCGCGAAGACAAATTTGTTGACGAATTCCAAGACGCAGGTTTTGCGGGCATCGTCATCGATAAGCGTCAAGAAGAAGCTTGGCAGACCGTTAAGGGGATCGAGTTCCGCAGCGTCACGTTGCTGGCCTATAAACCCTCCGACGCACCGTGCATGGAAACCAATCAGGCGGTCATCTACAAAGGTCCTTTTGAATCGGTCCAAGACGAAGACGGGCACGTTTATCCGCGCGGCGTAAGAATGGCGGTCTGTGATCGAACTTTTGCCGCCTTAATGAAGGCTCCGTACGAGGGCCAGTTCATTCCCATCGAACCGATCAATGCTATTTCATCTTCGGACGCCCAACCATACGATTGCGCAGTCAATCGTCCGCGCGATCCGCGCGAAACCAAAGGGCAGCAATACAACCTCACGATCCAATCCACAGGCGAAGATTGCTGCGGCGGAGGCAGCGACAGTTGTTGCTAAGGTTAAACCTCCGCAATCCAATTTCCTTATTTTCAATTTCAATTCTTTCCAACAGGCACCGAACTTGAATCTTCCTATCCTTTCGCTGAAACGGCGAGGTGCTGATTTGGCGGACGCGCGTGAACAGGTAAAAGTCCTAGAAGGACCCAGCGTTCACCCACGTTTCGACGAATTTTTGCAGTCTCAGGGAATCGCCGAACTTGCCGCAGACGGGATCGAGATCCTCCAAATCAACGTCGGCAAACTATGCAATATGACTTGCCGTCATTGCCACGTGGACGCGGGTCCCGATCGCAAAGAAGAAAACATGGATCGGGAAACGGTCGACCTATGCTTGGCAGCGATTCGCAATTCGAACATCAAAACGGTCGACCTGACCGGTGGTGCTCCGGAGATGAATGCCAACTTCAAGTACTTCGTCACTGAGGCGAAGAAGCTGGGCTGCCACATCATCGACCGCTGCAACCTGACGATTTTGCTGGCCAACGGTTTTACCGACATGCCGGAATTTCTGGCTGAGAATGAAGTCGAGATCGTGGCATCGTTGCCTTGTTATTTGGAAGAGAATGCCGATGCTCAGCGGGGCGATGGTTCGTTTCAAAAATCGGTTAAGGCACTAAAGCGTCTAAACGATCTGGGCTACGGAAAGTCAGATTCGAATTTAATGCTGACCTTGGTCTACAACCCAGTGGGACCTTCATTGCCCCCTGATCAGTCGAAACTGGAATCCGACTACCGCGAGCAATTGCTCAGCCGTTACGGGATTCACTTTAATCGTCTGTTCACGATCACCAACATGCCGATCAGCCGATACTTGGAGCACCTGATTGACGAAGGCGACTACGAGACCTACATGACGAAGTTGGTCGAAGCGTTCAATCCGGCTGCCGCCAAAGGCGTGATGTGCACGAAAATGCTGTCCGTCGGTTGGGACGGCAGGATTTTTGA
>CALDEW010000248.1 GCA_937942355.1 uncultured Pirellulaceae bacterium
AACGACGGGGTTCCTAGAATTAGGACGTTAAAATTAGGACGTAATACTGAAGGTCTATGAGTTTAAGAAAGCCCCCGTGAACTAAAAGGTTCTGCGAATGTCTTTACGTCGTCCTAGTGCGGTGTTCCAACTTAGATTTAAGGCTGGAGGTAGTGGATGAGGCAACGAGTCCTGCCCCTCCTTTCCCCTTTAATTTAGCCATTAATGCATCGTTCAATGCAGCTGCCGGATTCGTGGCCTCATCCACTACCCTTTAATTTGGCGATTAGTGCATCGTTTAATGCAGCTGCAGGATTCGTGGCCTCATCCACTACCCTAAAATTTAGACGTGACGCGGCACTAGGTTAGCGTTTTAAAAGGCGCCCCCTTAAGTTAAAATTCGATCTCGTGAGGTAAGCACGGTGCTCCTTGCTGGCGTGACCAAGTATTGTTCTTTGCGGCCCGAGTTTAATGAGTTCATCCCGAGAGATTAAAATTTTTGACACAACGCTTCGAGACGGTGAGCAATCGCCCGGAGCAAGTATGAATCTTCAGGAGAAACTCGAGATTGCTCAATCTCTGGTCGATCTTGGCGTGGACATTATCGAGGCAGGTTTTCCAATTGCGTCGCCCGGAGATTTCGAGGCTGTGCGCGAGATTGCTACCAATTTTCGAGGTGCTCAGATTTGCGGTTTGGCGCGATCCAATCCCAAAGACATTGATCGAGCTTGGGAAGCGCTGAAGCATTCGGCTGACCCGAGGATACATGTTTTTCTGGCCACCAGCGCGATCCATCGTGAGTTCAAGCTGAAGATGACTTCCGATGAGATCCTCAGTCGCGCGGTCGAAGGCGTCCAACGCGCCAAAAGCTATTGTGACAATATCGAATTCTCTCCTGAAGATGCCGCACGCACCGAAGTCGACTTTTTGTGCAAAGTGGTAGAAGCGGTGATCGCAGCGGGCGCTACGACCGTTAATATTCCTGACACCGTCGGTTACGCGACGCCTGCGCAGATGCATCACGTCATCAGTTCTTTGATGAATCGAGTTCCCAACATTGATCGCGCCACGATCAGTGTGCACTGCCATGACGATTTGGGAATGGCCGTTGCCAACAGTTTGGCGGCGGTGGAAGCGGGCGCGGGGCAGATTGAATGTACAATTAACGGTATTGGTGAACGGGCCGGCAATTGTTCGTTAGAAGAGGTAGTCATGGCGATGCGTACGCGCGGTGATTTTTACAACTTCGATACCAAGATCAATTCAAAGCGGTTGGTCCCTACGAGTCGATTGGTTTCGGCGGTGACTGGTTTAGAGGTCCAAAGAAATAAGGCGATCGTTGGACGCAATGCGTTTGCTCACGAAGCCGGCATACACCAAGACGGAATCTTAAAAGAGCGTACGACCTATGAAATTATGCATCCCGAAGATGTAGGTTTTGCATCGACCGATTTGGTGATGGGAAAACACAGCGGACGGGCTGCGTTGGCGGATCGTGCCAAAACGTTGGGGTTTAATCTTACCGGCGAGCAGCTGCAACGTGTGTTCGAAGATTTTAAGTCGTTGGCGGACCGCAAGAAAGAGATTTTCGACGGAGATATCGTCGCGCTGGTCGAAAACGAAATGTTGGGGCAAATAGATCAAGAGTGGACGCTGACGGGATTCAAGCTTCAGTTGGAGCATCTTGCGACGCCCAAAATTGCTTTGACCCTTTGCCGCAGCGGTGCTGAAGAGTCTGTCGAGGTCGAAGATGGTATTGGGCCGGTGGACGTGGCGTTTTTAGCGATCAAGAAAATCACCGGCGTCGATTTCACTTGTAAAAGTTATCGTGTGCAAAGCGCTTCGCTGGGCCATGACGCCATCGGTGAAACCAATATCCGAGTCGTGCACGAAGGCGAGGTGTATCGAGGCCGCGCGGTTTCGATGGACTGTGTGGAGGGTGCGATCAAGGCGATCCTTGATGCGGTCAACAGAATCATTGCGGCTCAGAAGAAGGGGCCAAGTGTTGTTGAAGAGGATGTCGTCAACAAGCCGTAGTTGAGGCCAGACAGAAAAGGCCGCTGGATTGAAAGACAAAGAAAAAGCGTTCGAGGTACGCCTCGAACGCATTTTCAATATCAACTCGGTGCCCAATGGGGCGCTAGTTCAGGAACAACTGCCGGATTCCGAATGTGAAGAAGGTGGACGCAGCGAAGTTGAGCAGTTCTTCCTGAGGCTTGAATCTCAGGATCAACGTGTCTCCAGGTTTGATCAATAGTCTCTCCCTTGGGTCGTTGATTGCATCATTGAGATCAACACGAATGTTCAATTGGCGGTCGCCCGGAATCTGCCGGAGAACGATCAGTTCGGTTGGTTGTGCTTGCGATACTTGAGCACCAAAGCCACCGGCGGACGTCGTCCGTGCCGCGGCGATTCCCTGCCCTGCAATCGAGACTGCTGCAAGAACATCCAAATCGTAGTCACGTGGGAGCGGGAGTTCGCCGCCGCCCAATAGCCCGCCGGTGTAATAGACATCCGTTTCGCGAGTGTCGACATAAACAATATCTCCATCGCGAAGAATTATGTCTTCCTGCCGAAAGGTCGGAACTTCTCCCGGGGCCAGCCGTAATGGTATTGTGATCGCATTGGTACTGTCTTCGACCGTTGGCAAAATTCCGTACGGGAACTGCTCGGGCCTGCTGGTGCGATAGAATTCCGCTAATTGAGCATCGCGGCGAGCCACATCGAGGCGGTCGCCTCGAAGGATTCTCACTTCTGGTTTCGCGTTGACACCCGGAAGTCCGCCAGTCTGCGATAGTGCGTTTAGCAAGTCATTCTGGTAAGCGGGAAGCTGCAGAACGAATCCACGAGAACTCAAGTCACTACGATCGAATACGCCTTGGGATCGCCCCACTCCCTGGAATTGCTGACCACGCTGAGCGAACGAGTTGTCCTGACGCACGACGAACACCCTGTGAGTACGCTCACGAAACAGCGTCACGATAATTCTGTTTTCGTCCGTTAGAATCGGCGCTGGTCCGTCTCGATAGGCGCGAGTGATCAATGCTTCGGCTTGCTGAATCGTCAGGCCGCGTACTGGGATTGGCGGAACCAAAGGCAATGACATCGTGCCATCGTCTCGGACGGGAACAGGAAAACCAATAGAAGGAGCCAAATCGCTGCCTGGAGGTGGAAAGTTCACCGGGGGCGCTTGATCGAGATCACCCAGCACGCCTTCGATGAACACGGCCAACACATCATCGGTGTCCAGCGTGTAGAACTCTGGCTTAGGCTGGCGAAGTCGTGACGCGTCAATTGGCACTTTATCCGCTTGGGGTTCTGCCAGGAACTGGGCGGGAACACGTGAAGCTGGAATCGTGTCGATTGGGGAAAACAAGGCCGTACATCCGGTCAGAGATACAGTCGTGAGCAACGCCAGTAGCATCGATACTCTCCCCAAAAATTGTTGGGGTGAGCGGGTCGATGTGGCTGAGTGGTGATTGGTCATCACTTCAAAACTCCCTTTTTCGCATTTAAGCGCGGTTATGGCGCAGTGACTTCTTAAGCGGTTGATTGTTCAATGTTGGGCTGAGGTTGTTTGCAAATGCAATCATTCAGTTACACCGAAGTTAGTTCGTTAAGTCTCTTGTTAGTAATTATCGGCGGCGGCTGGAGGTCTGGGATTTCCATACGTTTCCTGCAGACCGAACTGCCATCGGTAGCGGCGTTTGCGATCTTCTTGCCGATTCGACTGGAACCGGCGGTGAGACCGTTGACGTGACTGCTGGCTCAGCAACCGTTTGTGATCGACGTGTCGAAATAATCGGAGGTAGCGTGGTGGACGTTTGACTTGGCGTTGGCTGCTTTACCACAGGTGCCAAACTTTCATCCACCGTCGCGATTGGGGCGGCAGACGTGCTGGTGATGGACGGTTGCACTTTCACCGCAGGATCAATCGTAAATTGCTGCGTCTTCGAAGCGGGAGCCATCGCACTTGGCCCCGTTTTTCGAATCGTTGGAGACTTAACAAGGTCACTCGGCGTCATTGATCTCGGGTTCAGTAACGCGCTGTTTGATATTGCCGGTGGAGCAACATAATCGCCGTTTTGAACGTTTGGTTGGTTGTGAGTTCCGACAATGCCGTTGTCTAATGCCGCCGATGGATCTTGCGGAGCATCGGTGCGCTTAGCGACTCCCAAAGCGTTCGTCGTCAACACGGGCACGTCACTGGGCAGGATGTGCTTGGCGTTGTCTTGTGTGATCGCTGAGTTGATCATGCGTGACGTGTAGATGTCATGAAACTCGCCTGCTCGGTCCTTCTTGGCCGCAGCCACACCTGCGGGGAAACCTTCAAACCACGTCTTCACGCATTGCGAACCATCGGGGGATTGAAACTCAAAGCCGCGATATTCGTCCGGTGGAAGCGCTGGTACATAGCCGTCTCCGCCGTTGCATGTGTCACAGTATCCGGCGACAAAACCGTTCTGGAAATGTGACTCGTAAGGCATGTCACAATTGTTGTATCGCAAATTGTAGGCGCGTTTGGCCCAAACTCGGTCGCGATACGTTTCCAATAATTCGTCGCCTATACCTAACGAACCTAATCGTTGGCCCAAGTTGCATCCGCTATTTGGCAACACTATGGCAGCCGCAAAAAGCATGATCAACAAATGCTGGCAAATGTGATTTGAAGAGG
>CALDEW010000249.1 GCA_937942355.1 uncultured Pirellulaceae bacterium
CTAAGTGAAAAAGAAGCGGAGGATCGTAACTTAGGCTGAGAGCTTTCATCGCTCCACGCCTTGGAACAACGTTGAACCGACTCGCACTAAAGTCGCCCCCTGTTCGATCGCGGTTTCGAAGTCGCCGCTCATGCCCATCGAAAGATGAATGAGGCTATCGCTGTCGAGCCGATCCCGTAGCTCTCTCAGCTGAGCGAATTCAGATCGCACATCGTCGTCGCTACTGGCGAGACCGCCCATGCACATCAGCCCGGTCACCTTGATCGCTGAGAGCGCGCTGGCGTGGTCTAAAGCGGCTGCGACTTCTTCGGATGTGAAGCCGTGCTTCGCCGATTCACCGGAGACGTTGACCTCCAACAAAACTTCGGCGACCAAACCTTGATCCGTGGCAGCCTTATCAATCGCGTCGATCAAGCGGACCGAATCCACTGAATGGATCAGCGCCGCTTGCGAAACAACTTTCTTGACTTTGTTTCGCTGCAAGTGACCAATCAAATGCCACTGCACGCCGGGCTGGTTGATCGTTTGAAATTTTTCGTCCAAAGCTTGCGGACGGTTCTCGCCCAAAACATTTGCCCCGGCCTGAATCAACAGATCCGTCATGGCTGCGTCGACGTATTTGGAAACGGCAACCAATTGGACATCAGCAGCGGTGCGTCCTGATCGAACGGCGGCCGCGCTAATGCGTTGATTTACATGAGCGAGGTTCTGTCTAAATTGCTCTACGATTTGTTCGTTATTCAATTTGCACTAACTCCGTCATTGAGCGATTCTTTTCCAAGCGTCCTAGGAACATTTCTGTGTTCACGTTTTCACCAAAGAAGGTACGGTTCTGAGGTTCCGCCATCGAGCGATAAAATGCGAATTGCTGTTTGCCAACATGAACGCGATATGCCACCGCGACATCTTGATCGACGATCTCTAAATTTTCGGCTACTGTTAGCTGCCGCCAAGTACGCGGTTTGAGGCTGCGTTTGGGGCTGAGATCAATAAAGACTGGCACGTATAACGATCGTCCCTTACGTTCCACTTGCATCGAAAAGTGATTTTCGGCGAAGGACAACTGCCCAGCGCTACGATCAGCCTTCCATTCATTGAGCGCCGGCGGAATAACCAAGCCACGCATCTTCTTCCCGTCGTAGAAATAACTTTCTTTGGTTTCTGATTCCTCGATGCTTGAGATCCCTTCTCCCAAGGTCCATTGACAGCGATACTCGATTTCGGATTCGGTCGGCGCGACAACGGCGTCACCAATCCACGCAAACTTGTCTTCCAAAGACAAAATGATCTGGCGCTGCATCACGACTTCGTTGTCCAAGTGCCATTCAATCTCCGCGAACGCAACTTCTCCATCAATGTATTCCACCAGCACATCGGGGTCATCAATGATCGACAGAGGATTACCGTCCACGATTAGGCTTGGGAAAACGTTACCTTGAATAAGTGTTTTCGCCTTTGCGATTTCCAGTTGGCATCCCTGTTTATTAAAAACCGCGGAGATGCGGCAGGATTTTTTCTCCCAGCCATCATGAAAAAGCAAACTTTCGCCCCATGTTGAAATCGTGTTGCAGGACTTATCCAACATGACAAGATTCGGCTTAGGCGATTGGGGACGATCTAGCGTGCGCTTAAAAATTTGAGCGTCATCATCGTCGCCAAAGACCTCGATCATCAGGTTCAATAATTCATCAGGCACTGTCGCCGGAGAAGAAGACAACATCAGCGTCCGGTCAGCACGCTTGAGCCGCATGATCTGACGAGGCAACCAACGCAGCACCCTCGACAAGTCTCCGTTCAACGACAATCCCGCCGCCCTCAAGAGCGCGACCGATCGAGTCCAACTGGCCGCCAGTGGTCCAAAATCTTGTCGCACTTCCGCGCCGGGCCAACCGTCATCATCTAAAACCTCTAAAACACAGCGGCCCAAAACACCCAGCGCCCCTTCGGCAGCGGCCATCCTGTCACTACTGCCGTTGTGTTGCCCATCAAACTTGTGCAGCAGGGTGATTGGCAGCTCGACCAACAGCAGCTGCTCGTTGAGATAGGACAGGGGATTGGTTTGGCACACTGAGCTGATCTCGGCGAACCGCTTAATCAGCGTACCGGCAGATGGGCTGTCCAGGTCATCACTGATTTTCACTGCAGCGGTAAGTATCGCCAGACAATCAGAGACGTTCAGATTGTCTGCTATAGCGGAGGCGCGTACTTCATCCGCATCGAATTCACCAATCGCCCCATTAAACAACCACGTCAACGGATCCTTAGATGGACGTTGCAAAGCATCTCGATATCGTGAGAGGGCAGGTCGGGCGGTGTTAGATTCGAAAGACGGGGGAGTTGCAGGCATATCATAATGTCGAAAAGCGGTGTAATAATTTGTCGATCTTACCAACGTCGTTAGTCTGAGTAAGGCGGAATGTGAGGACGACTCGAATTTTGTCGCACAACGTCTACAATACAAAAAAAGCAAAAGCGTATATCAACTTTCGAAACAAATCACTTGACTCGGGGAAAAGATCATGATCAGCAAATTTTCAGCTTGTATCTTTGTTTCTCTATTGGCAATGATGCCACTACAGGAAACCACCTTAGAAACTCCGCAGGTTGCAACTGCCGACACAGAATCGCCAACCACAGCGGCTCAAAAGGTCGATCAAACTGAGGCACCCGAAAAACCCACCGAACCTCGAACCGTCCCAGTTGTCGATAAAGAACAACAGTCGATCGAAATCGCCGATGGCTGGAAACGGCTTGGCAAAAATCAGATTTGGATCAATGAGACCAAGAAAAAGGTGATGGTCCGAGGTTCAATTTGCTTGACCGAAGGGCCGCTGGAAATGTTCGCTTGCCCTCTGCAAACCAAAGAGCACGAGTCTGTCGTTGCAGTCGAAGCAAAATCATCTGAGATTCACGCTTGTCTGGTCGCATTGGGATTCGAACCAGGCAATCCCGTCCAATGGCAACCGGACTTCAAGCCGGCCAAAGGTCCGTCGGTTCAGATCGAAGTGAGGTGGAAAGCCGAAGGTGATGAAAAAGAGAAGCGCGTAGACGCCAAGACGATGGTGCGGAAATCGGGCACCGAAGAAACGATGGACACCGACTGGATCTTCGGCGGTAGCGAGATCTTTGTTGATCGAGTCGATGGGCGAAAAATTTACTACGCTGACAGTGGCGAAATGATCTGTTTATCGAATTTCCCAACCGCCATGATGGACGTTCCTATAAAAAGCAGCGATTCGGCAGAGGGGCTTTTATTTGAAGCAAACACAAAAGCAATCCCTCCCAAAAACACACAGGTCTACTTAATCATGACGCCTCGTCGTTAGATTTTAATCGTTTCACGACTCGCCGACAGGCGTCTGCGTTTCGCCCCACCAAACACGGTCGCCTTCTGACTCGTCGTTAAACGGTGATCAAGTTCCGCGTCAAAGTAAGCGCCGTTGGGCTCGAGGCCTCCTGCTACGAAATTTTAACCAACCCCTTTTTTAAGAAACCAGCCACGTGCACGATCGCAAGAAGTCAGAAAAAGTCAAAGAAGAAGTGGCCGTCTTGGTCCGCGTCTTGCTACCGGATGCGCCGTTGGAGCTTGACCCGTTGAGGGAACTTGAGGGGCTGGCGAAAACCGCCGGCGCGTTGGTGATGTCGGGCATGACCCAAAATCGCGAACGCCCCGACCCGCGGACTTATTTGGGTAAAGGTAAAGTCGAAGAACTGAAGGAACTGGTTGAGTTCCATGCAGCGGACGTGGTGATTTTCGACAACGATCTTTCGCCTGGTCAAGTGCGCAGTTTAGAAGTCGAACTGAACGTGAAAGTGCTTGACCGGACGGAGCTGATTCTGGATATCTTCGCGACTCATGCTCAGACTTATGAATCACGACTGGCCGTTGAATTGGCTCAACTGGAATACGCGCTACCCAGACTGAAACGCATGTGGACTCACCTCAGCCGTCTGAAAATGGGCGTCGGCATGCGTGGTCCTGGTGAGAAGCAGTTGGAGACCGACCGGCGATTGGTGGAAAAACGGATTCACGACCTCAAGATGGATTTGAAGAAAGTTGAAAAGCGCAAAGAACGGCAGGTCAGCTCACGCAAAGGCACGATGACGGTTTCGATCGTGGGCTATACCAATGCCGGCAAGAGCACGCTGATGAACGCGCTGACGAAGTCCGATGTGTTGGCTGAGGACATGTTGTTTGCGACGCTTGATACAAGGACGCGTCGGTGGCACCTGCCCAAATGGGGACCGGTTCTTTTGAGCGATACGGTCGGTTTCATTCGTGATCTTCCGCACAGTTTGATCGCCAGTTTCAAGGCGACCTTGGAAGAGACGCGGCAAGCCGATTTATTGCTGCACGTGGCCGATGCGAGCAACCCAGGCGTTATGGATCAAATTCGATCGGTCTACGACGTGCTCAAAGAGATTGGGATCGAGGAGAAAGACACGTTGCTTGTGCTGAACAAGGTCGACCAGATTGAGAAGCCTTCAAAGCTGACATCGCTGCAAGGCAAATACAAAAACGCGATTTGCGTCAGCGCGAAAACGAAAATGGGATTCGACCAACTTCACAGCACCGTAAGCGATGCCCTTAGCCGATCGTTTCAAGACGTCGATATTGAGATGGACGTCAGCAACGGGAAACTTCTGGCGTATTTGGCCGCCAAAGGCGAGGTTCTTTCTTCGCAATTCACCGAAGAACGCGTAAGGGTCCACTGCCGCATCCCACAAAAGTACTTGGGGCACATTGACTTCAACGACGCGATCGTGACGCCTCATAGCCCCGCTGGCTGGGTCGAACAGGAAGACGAAGAGGGAAAATAAACCGATGACACTCACTCGATTTCCTTCCGACTCGATTGACCGTTGGACCCGATCGCCGTGACTCGGCTAAGCGGTTTTCCTTTCAACAATTCGTCAATCTGCTCGAATGAAAACTCAACCTTTTGAGGCGCAGTGTCCTTTTGATGTTGGAAGGCCGCGACTTCGTCGCCGACAAAAAAGCCAACCCAGGGTACGCCCGTCTTGGCTGAGACGGTCACTTTTTTGTTAGCCTGATCAATTTCGATCTTGGGGCGCGAATCAGACTCGTACTTCTGCTCATCTAGCTGAAACCAGCGGCTATGTCTTAGAAACGTCGCGCTGATCGGCGCAAAGTAGGCTTCCTGATCAGCCCTGAAAACGGTTCGCTTACTACGGTTGGCCGGAGGATCGTAAAACGTAAACGCTCTGTTGAACCGATCAAAACCGCGCGTCATGATATCGCGGCTGTCTTTGGAATGCGGTAGCCCAAACGCGTGGCCAACCTCATGCAGTGTGGCTCCAATCGTCGTCGACGCCAACCCCCAATTGGTTCCCCGGCCAGCACTATCATCATGGACCTTTGTCGGATCGACTTTGGTGGCGTCATGAAAAACAGAGATCGCATCCTGCACATCGCGCGGCCAACTAAATATTGATGCACTTCCGAACAAACCTAACTTGCCGCCGCCAAGGGCCGTGTGTCCGAGCATCTTCCCAGTTTTGGGATCTTTGCGAGTATACGCCGCCAAGACGATGTTCTTAGCAAATGGATCATCGTGCTCTTTTCCAATCCACCGGTCTACATAGGCCCACCATTGCCGGTCTGGCATTTGATAGTAACGCTCGCGCGTCTCGGGGGATTTAAGCGTGTGGACAACGACTTGTCCTTTGTCATCGCGCTCCAAACGAAACGTACGCCGTCCCAAACCAAGCTCGTACATTCGCTCGGCGGTAAACGTTTGCATCAGCAAACCAGCGGTGCGCAAACGGGCCTCATAGTCCTGAGGCACTTCATCGTTGGGTGCGGCAAACGATGTATCACCGGTCTTGTCAGTCATCCAGATAAGCCGCACGTAATGCGGATTGGTTTGCGGCTTGTAAGTCAGTTTCAACTGCGCCGTTTCAACCTTGGCGTCACCGGTTTTAAGCTCGATCAGATTGTCGCCCTCGACGAGCTCCACCAGTGCTTTGAATTTCCCGTTGTGAATCGCCACCGCAACTGGCTTCATGTTCTTTGAAGCGTTCTGGTTCTTAATTTCGATTGCGTCAGTTCCTGCCGGAACTGTCCCACGGACTAACACGACAGAAAACCGCACGGTCGAATCGTTTTGGTGGTTGTCGACCGTAATCTTGGCAGGCGATGCGGTTACCGGCTTCGACTCCTGTATTGCTGGGCTTGAGAAGCAGTAAGAGTTGAGGGCACAACAAACGGCCAACCAGCCAGCAAACCAGAATCCTGTTTTCGTTTTCATCGACGGCCTTGAAAAGAGAGGGAACTATTGCCACTCAGTTTGAGCAGCTACGACAGTGACCGATTGTAGGTCGGGCACGCTTGCCCGACTTGAGTTCTTCGGGATTGATATGAAAGTTCAGTCACCGGAGAAGACCTTTGTAGCATACCAGCCAATCTCTGTAAGGACCGCTTGCTTTTACCGGCAAGAGTGCCCGTTCTACAGAATTATGCTCGGAGCCGTACAGAATAGTAGGTAAGTCGCCGATTTCCGACCTGGTCAGGGCTTTGATTGGCAGTTCGTAGTCGATATTTCAATCCAACTGGGGGTTCACGACGATAACAGGGTGATGTCAAACAAATTTGGCCGAAAAAAACTGGCGGTCCCTTTTGTTCGTGGCACTGTTTTTCTGTGGCATCGAATTGGCTGTTCCTTTTCGACTTCTGTTGCCTTTCGGTCTCCGAAAGTGCACTTGCCGCGCAACAGCGCTTGAGTGTTCTTTCGGAGACCGAAAGACAACGACGCGCCGCTGGTAGAGGGGGAGCTTCCTCCAAATTTCCCCTGAAGCACTTGGAGGCATCGCTCTCAATGACGCGATCGTGGCGTAGTGGACGAGACAACGAGTCCGGCGGGGAATTAAACCCCAAGCTCAATTCGATCCGCGAGGACTCGTTGCCTCATCCACTACGTGAAAACGACTCTTATTTTGCAACCGTCGCATTGTTCTGACCTGCGGCCAACGGACTTTATGCTCTTGTATTGAAATAAAATCCGAAACCTAAAGTAACGCCAGCGCAACACTTTTGACCCTCGCGCAGTTTTGAAACGGCTTTTGGTTCACCAACGTTGGTTGACGCATTGCTTCTGCGGTTGTAGAACGAAATCGCACAAAGTAGTCCGCTATCCCTCACCCCTTCACTGAAAGAACTCGCCATGCTTTCTCGTTTCAGCAAATTAAACCTGTTCAGCAACTCTCTCTCAAGCAAGACTTCACGACCCCAACAACGCAAACGGCCCGCCCCCCCAGTCTGACATTCCAAAAGCTTGAAGATCGAAAGATGTTAGCGTCTGTTAACTTCAACTCGGGTACTGGAGCATTAGTTGTCGTGGGAAACGCCATCGCCGATACGATTTCACTGACCAATAGTGCAGACCATCAAAGCTTTACGGTCGATATCAATAACAATGCCAGTCTTCAGCAAACGTTTAACTACAGCGACGTCACCAGCGTAAGAGTGGTCGCCGGTGACGGGGATGATTTTGTGTACAACACGTTGCTGATGGACACGGAAATCTTTGGGCAGAATGGGAATGATCATTTGGAAGGCGGCTACGCCAACGATCTCGTCATGGGCGGGAACGGAATCGATACTTTGGTTGGACGCAATGGAGACGATGTCCTCAATGGGCAGGACGGTGATGACTGGCTGTTCGGCGGTCCTGGAGTCGATGATCTGAGCGGCATCACCGGCAACGACAACTTGTACGGAGGCACAGGCGACGACACACTCAACGGTCATGGAGGCAATGACTCACTCTGGGGAGAGGCTGGCAATGACTCCCTCCTTGGGGGTGCAGGCGACGATCTCCTACGGGGCCAAAACGGGGATGACACGATCAGAGGAGAAGCGGGAGACGATTGGTTGGTCGGCGGCAACGGCGATGACACGCTGCACGGCGATGCTGGAAGCGATGAACTTTTGGGGCAAGATGGTAACGACATTCTAAACGGGGGAGCCGACAACGATTTCATCTGGGGAGCCGCCGGCGATGATACGATTAGGGGCAATTCTGGTAGCGATCGTTTAAATGGCGGCTCCGGCAATGACCTAATATTTGGAAATGAAGGCCGCGACATTATTCGGGGAGACGGTGGCGATGATACGCTGCGCGGTGGAGACGGCGATGACGATTTGTTCGGCCTCGGTGGGACG